>NZ_JBXASU010000083.1:0-32626 GCF_058809705.1 Cupriavidus sp. MPR-AND1C
GCTCTACACGCAGCTGCTGCACGAATCCCGCCAGCAAAAGCCGTGGTAAGGTAATCGGGCGCGCCGCCTGCGGGCAAACGGGCATGCGGCGCGCCCGATCCCGATGAAACTACTGCTATCGACCCCTTCCCTCGTCCATGCCGCGCACTGCCAGAACGTGCTGGAAGCCGCTGGCATCCGTGCCGACTTGCGCAATACCTGGCTGGCGGGCGCCATGGGTGACATCCCGTTTCGCGAGAGCGCCCCCCAGGTCTGGCTGATCGACGATGAACGGGAGGCCGAGGCCTGGGAGGTATTGCACGCCGCCGCCAATCCGGCGCCGGGGCCGCGATGGGCCTGCGCGTCCTGCGGGGAATGGCACGATGCGCAGTTCGGCTCGTGCTGGCAATGCGGCGCGCCGCGGCAACCCTGAAAGCAAAGCGCCCGCGGCAAGCGCGGGCGTCGATGGTCAACGGCCAACGGGTACGGCGGAGTTGGCTCAGCCCACCCAGAGCGCCAGCGACAACATCGCCAGCAGCAGCATCCACAGCACGACGGCACGCCACACCAGGCCGATGGCCGATTGCAGCGTACGCACGTTGGGCTCCACCCCGAATTCCGGCGCGACCGCCTCCGGCTCGCTATCGTCTTCCATGCCCGGTGCATAGTCCACCGCCGGGCCGGCCAGGCTGGTGCGCAGCACCACGGCAGTGCTCTCTTCCGCCAGCGGCACCCCCAGGCGCACGCCAAGCGCACCACCGCCGCTGGCAAGCAGGATGCCGTTGACGGCATCGTTCCACTTGCGCGCATGGTTACGCCACGCATAGACCGCGTCCTCGAAATTGCCGACGATGGCAAAGCCGACCGAGGTCAGCCGCGAGGGAATCCAGTCCAGCAGGTAGAAGGCACGCGCGGCAAAGCGGCCCAGCGCGGGGCTGCGGTCCGTGGAGGGGATATTCCAGTGGCGCGCAAGGTACTCGGCGATGCGGTACAGGACCACGCCGCCCGGGCCGATCGGCACCAGGAACCAGAAAAACACCCCGAACACATGCCGGTGCACGGCCACAATGGCGGCTTCCAGGGTATGCCGGACGATTTCCGTGACCGGCATTTCAATGGTTTCGAGACCGGTCCACTGGTGCAGCAGCGCGCGGGCGCGCGGCAGGTCGTCGCGGTTGAGCGCCTCGTGGATATCGGTGAAGAAGTGGCTGAACTGCCGGAAACCCAGGGTGAGGTAGAGCAGCAGGACATTCCACGCCAGCGTGAGCGCCACGCTGATGGAGGCCAGCAGGTAATGCACCACCATGGCGGTCAGCGTGAGCGGCAGCACCACCGTGAACCAGGCCAGCGCGGTATCGCGCGGGCGCCCGGTGTCAAAGGCATGCTCGGCGCGCTCGGCAAGAACGCGCACGATGTCGTAGATCGGATTGTTGCGGCCCAGGGCGCGGAACTGCTCGGCGATCAGCGCGAGGAGAACGGATACAAATGTCATCTCTGGTCTGGGTGTCGATGGCCAGGGCGCATCAGGCGGCGCGTGTGCCGGGCTGATCGCTTATCTATAACGAGACGATAGCATACGGCAAACCCGCCCAGACAAAGCACCGCAGCCCGCCGGCAAAGCGGGCGGGCTGCGGGCTGCCGAAGCAACGCCTCAGGGCAGGTCAAACACCAGCACTTCGGCACCATCGCCGTGCGCCAGGGTCACGGCCTCGGCGCCTTCCAGCTGTGCGGCATCGCCCGCTTCCAGCGCCTTGCCATTGACGGTGACGCGGCCACGCGCCACATGCACGTAGGCGCGGCGCCCGGGCGCCAGCGCCAGCGTGGCGGACTCGTCTGCGTCAAACAGGCCGGCATACAGGCGCATGTCCTGATGGATCACCACCGAGCCCTCGGCGCCGTCGCGGCTGCCCACCAGGCGCAGCCGGCCGCGCTTGTCGGCCGACGGAAAGTGCTTTTCCTCGTAGCCGGGTTCAAGGTCGGACTTCTCCGGCAGGATCCAGATCTGCAGGAAGTGCGTGGTGTCGTGTGCGGCGTGGTTGTACTCCGAGTGCCGCACGCCAGTGCCCGCGCTCATGCGCTGCACGTCGCCGGGGCGGATCACGCTGCCGTTGCCCATGCTGTCCTTGTGGGCCAATTCGCCTTCCAGCACATAGCTGATGATCTCCATGTCGCGGTGGCCATGGGTGCCAAAACCCATGCCCGGCGCTACACGGTCTTCGTTGATGACGCGCAGCGGGCCGAACTGGACGTGCTTGGGATCGTAGTAGTCCGCGAAGGAAAACGTATGGTACGACTTGAGCCAGCCATGATCGGCATAACCACGTTCACCCGCCTTTCTGATTTCAATCATTTTGACGGCCCTCCTTCAGGCCACATCGGCGCAGGAGCTGGGTTAATCCTAGTCCTGGCCTTGCGCAACGTTTCGATGCTAGGCAGTTTAGGGTGGCAGGCGTATATTTGGCGGACCGATCTTAGAAGCATTCATTCAGAAATTCTGAACATGGCACTCTCTCTCGAATCCCTGGAAGTTCTTGACGCCATCGAGCGCAAGGGCAGCTTTGCCGCCGCTGCGCACGAGATGGGCAAAGTGCCCTCCGCACTCACCTATGTGGTGCGCAAGCTGGAGGAAGACCTGGACGTGCTGCTGTTCGACCGACGCCGCCACCGCGCCGAACTCACGCCCGCCGGGCGCGCCTTGCTGGACGAAGGCCGCCACCTGCTGCACGCCGCCGACGACCTGGCCCGCCGCGTCAAGCGGCTGGCCACCGGCTGGGAAGCCACGCTGACCATCGTGGTCGACGACCTGATCAATTTCCGCGCCCTGCTGCCGGTCATCCAGGACTTCTATGCCGAGAACAATGCCACCCGACTGCGCTTTGCCAAGGAAGTGCTGGGTGGCGCATGGGATGCGCTGGTCAGCAGCCGCGCCGACCTGGTGATCGGCGGCGCCTACGATGCGCCGAGCACCCAGGGCTTCCAGGTGCGCCCGCTGGGTTCCATGCCCTTTGTCTTTGCGGTGGCCGCGCATCATCCGCTGGCGACCGAGCCCGGCCCGCTGACCACCCTGCAGATCGCCAAGCACCGCATCGTGGCCGTCGGCGATACCTCGCGCAACCTGCCGGCCCGCACCCATGGCGTGCTCGCCGGGCAGGACGTGCTGGTGGTGCCCACCATGCGCGACAAGCTCGAAGCCCAGATCCGCGGCCTGGGCTGCGGCTGGCTGCCGGCGCCCATGGCGCAGCCCTTTATCGAAAGCGGCGTGCTGCAGGCACGCGAGACCCTGGAGGTGCGCGCCCCCGGCAATTTCAAGGTGGCCTGGCGCACCAGCACGCGCGGCAAGGCGCTGCAATGGTGGGCCAACAAGCTGGATGACCCGCGCCTGGCGCAAGCCCTGCTCCAGCAGCAGCCGGGCCAGCCCGACTAAGCACCAGACCAATCGCCGGACCCATCACCGTCTAACACCTGCTTTTGCCATGCCTACCCGCCCGAGCCTGGCGCCCAGCTACCGGGGCCGCTTTGCGCCCTCCCCCACCGGCCCGTTGCACATGGGCTCGCTGGTCACCGCGCTGGCCAGCTGGCTCGACGCACGCGCCCATCTTGGCAGCTGGCTGGTGCGCATCGAGGACATCGACTATCCACGCTGCGTGCGCGGCGCGGACCAGCAGATCCTGCGGGCCCTGGCGCGGCTCGGCCTGCATCCGGACGAGCCGCCGCAATGGCAGAGCCGGCGCGAAGCGCTGTACGCCGAGGCGCTGCGCCAGCTCGATGCCGACCACTGGACTTATCCCTGCGGATGCTCACGCAAGGAAATCGCCGACTCGCTGCTGCATGCGCGCGAGCGCCACCAGACGCTCGGGTATCCCGGCACCTGCCGCGACGGCCTGCATGGCAAGCCGCCCCGCGCCTGGCGGGTGCGGGTGCCAGACGGCGACGCCGCGCTGATCTGCTTCGACGACCGCTGGCAAGGCCGGCAATGCCAGGACCTCGCAACCGAGCTCGGCGACTTCGTGCTGCGCCGTGCCGATGGCTTGTGGGCCTACCAGCTGGCAGTCGTGGTCGACGATGGGCACCAGGGCATCACGCATATCGTGCGTGGCGCCGACCTGCTCGACTCCACGCCGCGGCAGATCCACCTGCAACATCTGCTGGGGCTGCCCACGCCGTCGTACCTGCATGTGCCGGTGGTGACCAACGCGCTGGGCGAGAAGCTCAGCAAGCAAAGCGGCGCGCAGGCCATCGACGACCTCGATCCGCTGGCGGCGCTGCGCACGGCCGGCGCGCACCTGGGACTGGCGAGCGCGGCGCAATCGGTGCAGAGCTGGCTGAGCGACGCCACGGCCGGCTGGGCGGCCTTGCTGGAACGCCTGCCCGCCCAGGCGCACCGCGAAGCGACGACGCCCCCCAGAATGGCATGAAGCCCAAAGCAAGAGAGGCGCCCGAAGGCGCCTCTCTTGTTGACTGCGGCGGCAGCGATCCGCTACACGCGGTGCCGCGCCGCGGCGCTCAGGACTTGCGCGGCACGCCGCCCAGCAGCGCCGCCAGCTGCCGCTTGGGCGCCGGACGGCCGCGGCCAAAGGCGGCGGCACCGTTGTCCGTCACGTCGGGCTGTGCGGCAATCGCCGCGGCGCTCGGCTCGTAAGGACGCGAGAAGAAGGAATCGTCGGACGCTCGGAACGCGTTGCGCGAGCTGGCCGGATCGTTGCGGCGCGCACGCGGCTCGTCGCCGTCGCCATTGGCGCGCGGGCGGCGCACTTCGGTGCGGGCACGGCGACGGTCGTTCTCGTCAGCGCGGGCGCCGGCGCCGGTGGGGTCGAAGCCGTCCAGCGGCGTACGCGGCAGGCTGCGCTTGAGCAGCTTTTCGATATCGACCAGCAGGCGCTCATCGGCCGGCACGTAGATCGACAGGGCATCGCCGCTGGCGCCGGCTCGGCCGGTACGGCCGATGCGGTGGACGTAGTCTTCGGCACTGAACGGCAGGTCGAAGTTGATCACGCAGGGCATGTCGGGAATGTCGAGGCCGCGCGCCGCCACGTCGGTGGCGACCAGCGCGTCGATATTGCCTTGCTTGAAGCCATCCAGCGTCTGCATGCGCTCGGTCTGGGTCTTGTCACCGTGGATGGCGGCGGCGTTGATGCCCTCGCGCTCCAGGTGGCGCGCCAGGCGCGAGCAGCCGATCTTGCTGTTGACGAAGACGATGCACTGGCGCGACAGGCCTTCGGCCGCGCGCTTCTTCAGCAGGTGCACCACGGCGGCCTGCTTGTGGCCGTCTTCGACCTGGAACACGGTCTGGCGCACGTTTTCGTTGGCCGAGTTGCTGCGCGCCACTTCGATGGTGACCGGCTGGCGCAGGTAGCTGGCGGCCAGCCGCTTGATTTCACTCGAGAAGGTGGCCGAGAACAGCAGCGTCTGGCGCTGTGCCGGCAGCAGGTTGATGATGCGCTGCAGGTCGGGCAGGAAACCCATGTCGAGCATGCGGTCGGCCTCGTCCAGCACCAGCATCTGCACTTGCGACAGGTTCACCGATTTTTGCTGCACGTGATCGAGCAGCCGGCCCGGGGTCGCCACCAGGATTTCCACGCCGCGGCGCAGGGCCTCGGTCTGCGGGTTCATGTCCACCCCACCGAACACCACCGTGCTGCGCAGGTCCGTGAAGCGCGCGTAGCGGGCCACGTTGTCGTAGACCTGGTCGGCCAGTTCGCGGGTGGGGGTGAGCATCAGGGCGCGCACCGGATGGCGCGCCGGCGAGGCGCTGGCGCTGGCCAGCGGCAAGAGGCGCTGGATGATCGGCAACGCAAAGCCGGCGGTCTTGCCGGTGCCGGTCTGGGCGGCGCCCATCACGTCCTTGCCCAGCAGCACCACGGGAATCGCCTGCTCCTGGATGGGAGTGGGCTTGGTGTAGCCCTGCTCGGACAGCGCGCGCTGGATGCGCGCATCCAGCCCGAAGCTGTCGAAGGTGATCTCGGGGGTGGTCTGGTCAGTGGTCGTAGTCGTCATGGTTTCCGTGTCTTGCAGGAGGCGAACCCGGCGCCAACGGACACGCGTCTTGAACCGAGCGGGGGAGATCTGCGCATGGATTTAGGGGCCGGCCGCATGGGGCGCGCTGTGTTGCCGCACGCCACCGCAAGCCGTCGTCTGTCCGTGCCTCTGCGGGCAATTCCGCCGCGCGATCAATAGCTCATGTAAATCAAAGACTTAGATTGTAGCATCAGCGGCCCGTTTAAGGGTAGTGCGGGTGTGGCGGCTACGCCAGTTTCGGCGCGGCGGATTTCAACTTCATGTCACCGCGAGCTGGAGCCGCGCATCACCGCCCGTGCCATGCGCGTGCCGCCGGGCCAGTTGCGCCCGGGGGTCACCCGACGCGCGCCGCCCTACGCCCCCGCCTCACCGACCGCCCGCACACCGCTAGCGTTAAATTAGTGTTAAAAATGACAAAAACGATCATTAGTGGACAAAAAACCACCTAAGATCGCGATTTCCTGTGTTACGCCATCGCCGCCCAGGCGGCGTCTTATCGATGCACCAAGGAAACACACCATGACGACAGAAGGCTTGGGTAACCGTGTGAAACGACTGCTGACCGCCAATGTGCACGCATTGGTCAGCTCGCTGGAGGCGCGCGCGCCGCAAGCCGTGCTGGAGCAGTACCTGCGCGAGTTTGACGAGGTGATCGCGCAGGCGCGGGTCGGGCTGGGCCAGCACGAGGCGGCCAGGCACCAGGCCGCCAAGGCCATCGCACGGCTCGACAACGAGATCGAGCGGCTCGACGAACAAGTCATGGTGGCGCTCAGCCACGGCGACGACGCCGCGGCGCGCGCGGGCACCGAGCGCCAGATCGACCTCGAGGACCAGCTCGGCACGCTCAACGGCAGCCTGCGCGAAGCCGTTGAAAAGTCCGCCGCAACCGAGGCCGACCTGCTTGGCCTGCGCACCAAGCGCGCCGAGATGGAGCAGGCGCTGGCCGGCATGGTGGCCGCGCGGGGTGCCGCCGAGCGCGCTAGCGCCAGCGTTGGCGCCGCGCCAGGCGCCGGCGTGCGTGCCGAACAACTCGAGCAAGGCTTCAACCGCGCCATGACCAGCGCCACCGGCGTGGCCGGACTCGGCGCCGGCAGCTCCGGCGCCGATGCCTCCTTGCTCAAGCGGCTGGAGACGCTGCACAAGGAACAGCGCATTAACGAACGCCTCGAGCGCCTGAAGGCCGCACGTGGCGCGGCGCGCTCCTGAGCGGCGCACGCCAAACACCGGCTCTGCCGATCCCGACCGCTTCAGCACAACAAGAAAGCCGAAATGAATCAGCTGTTATTGCCGGGCAATGCCCCGTTCGTGGTGGCGATTGGCTTGATGGTAGTCATCGGCGTGCTGGAGGCGCTGGCCCTGCTGCTTGGCCTCGCCCTGTCGCAGCAGGCCGACAGCTTCCTGGTCACGCATTTCGCGCTGGACCACACCGACGCCAGCGCGGCCGATGCCAGCGCCATCGGCCAGTTCCTCGGCTGGCTGCACGTGGGCCGCGTGCCGCTGCTGATGCTGGTGGTGCTGTTCCTGACGGGCTTCGCCATCGTCGGCCTGGCGCTCCAATGGGTGATCGCTGCCGTGGCCGGCCACCTGCTGCCCACGGCGCTCGCGCTGGTGCTCGCCACGCTGGGCGCACTGCCCTTCGTGCGCGCCACCGGCGGCGTGGTGGCTCGCTATTTTCCGCAGGATGAATCCTCCGCCATCTCCGAGCTCGACTTCGTCGGGCGCGTTGCCCAGGTCACGCTCGGCGAGGCCTCGGCCGGCAATCCGGCGCAAGCGCGCCTGGTCGATGAACACGGCCAGGCCCACTACCTGCGCGTCGAGCCGGACGAGCCGGGCCAGCGTTTTCCGCGCGGCGAAGCCGTACTGATCGTCGCGCGCATCTCGGGCACCTTGTATCGCGCCATCGTCAACCCACGGCCCGACCTGCTGTAGGCCACTCGCGCACGCAAGCCGTCCGCGGTATTTCTTTCAAATTCCAACGGAGTATCAGAACCAATATGGATTCCATCATCTTCTGGGGTGTCATCGGCCTGGCCGGCGTGCTCGGCCTGTGCATCATCGGCCTGATCTTCTCGCGCCTGTACACGCGCGCATCGGCCGAGCGCGCCTTCGTGCGTACCGGGCTGGGCGGGCAAAAGGTGATCATGAGCGGCGGCGCCATCGTGCTGCCGGTGTTCCATGAAATCATCCCGATCAACATGAACACGCTCAAGCTGGAGGTCAGCCGCGCCTCACGCGACAGCCTGATCACCAAGGACCGCATGCGGGTGGATGTGGTGGTGGCGTTCTTCGTGCGCGTCAAGCCTACCGTGGAAGGCGTCTCCACCGCGGCGCAAACGCTGGGCCAGCGCACGCTGGCGCCGGAGAGCCTGCGCGCGCTGGTGGACGACAAATTCGTCGATGCGCTGCGCTCCACCGCGGCGCAGATGAGCATGCAGGACCTGCAGGACGCGCGCGAGCAGTTCGTGCAGGGCGTGCAGAACACCGTGGCCGAAGACCTGACCAAGAACGGGCTGGAGCTGGAAAGCGTGTCGCTCACCAACTTCAACCAGACCTCGAAGGAGTTCTTCGACCCCAACAACGCCTTCGATGCCGAGGGCCTGACCAAGCTCACGCAGGAAACCGAGCGCCGCCGCAAGGAACGCAACGAAGTCGAGCAGGACACCGAGGTCTCCGTGCGCGAGAAGAACCGCGACGCGCTGGCCAAGAAGCTGGAGATCGAGCAGCAGGAATCGTTCATGAAGCTTGAGCAGGAACAGCAGGTGAAGACCCGCACCGCCGAGCAGAACGCGCGCATCGCGTCCTACGAGGCCGAGCGCAGGCAGGAGGCCGAGCAAAGCCGCATCACCGCCGAGCGCCAGGTGCAGGAGTCCGAGATCCAGCGCGAGCAGGCCGTGCGCACACGCAAGGTCGAAGCCGAGCGCGACGTGCGGGTCAAGGAAATCGAGCAGCAGCGCGTCACCCAGATGGCGGCCATCGAGCAGGCCAAGGTGACGGAAATCGCCGAGCAGGAAAAGGCCATCGTGATCGCCGCCAAATCGGAAGCGCAGTCGCAGGCGCAAGGGCGCGCCAACGAGGCGCTGGCTGAAGCGGTCAAGGCCGAGCAGATGGTGGAAACCACACGGCACACGGCACAAGCCGACCGGGCCAAGCAGGTGGCCCTGATCGAGGCCGCGCAAGAGGCCGAGACCCAGGCGGTGCACGTCACCACGCAGGCGCGCGCCGAGCGCGAGGCAGCACAGATGCAGGCCACCGCCATCGTCGAACTGGCCGAGGCCGCACGCAAGAAGGGCCTGGCCGAAGCCGAGGCGCAGCGCGCGCTCAACGACGCCATCAACGCGCTGTCGTCGGACCAGACCAGCCTGAAGTTCAAGCTGGCGCTGCTGCAGGCGCTGCCGGGCGTGATCCAGCAGAGCGTGGAGCCGATGAAGGCGATCGACGGCATCAAGATCATCCAGGTCGACGGCCTCAACCGCGGCGGCACGGCGGCAACCGGCGACGCAGGCACCGGTGGCGGCAATGGACATGGCAACGGCAATCTCGCCGAGCAGGCGATGTCCGCCGCGCTGTCCTACCGCGCACATGCGCCGTTGATCGATTCGTTGCTCAAGGAAGTCGGCTTGGCCGGCGGCTCGCTGCAGGGCCTGGTGCCCGGCCTGGCGGTCGGCCCGGCTCCCGGTCACGCGCCGACGGCATCGCACGCCGACCACGGCAACGACGACGCCCAGGTCTTGCCCCTGAAGCACGCCAACCATGCCGGCAACACGTCGAAGATCGAACCAGCCAGCGGCACAGGCAACTGACCGCAGACTCACCGCCCGACGGCTAACGGCTAACGGCTTACGGCTTACGGCTAACCCGCGAAAGAACGGGCCGCATGCATCGACTGCATGCGGCCCGTTTTGCTTGCTCTTCCTGGCTGGCTCCGGCACTCGATCCAGCTTCGCGTCCGGCTCAGCCACCAGCGTCTGGACCAGCCCGCGCTGACCGAAAAGCTGCCGGTGCCCGGCCTCGATCTCAGTCGCTCTTGATGCCGTTGTCCTGGATCACCTTGCCCCACTTCTTGTAGTCGTTGCGCATGCGCGATGCCAGTTGTTCAGGCGGCTGGTAGGCAGCGACCGTGCCCGCGCCCAGCATCTTTTCCTGCACCACGGGATCAGCCAGCGCCGCCTTCAGTTCGGCCGACAACCTGGCGATCACATCCTTGGGCGTGCCGGCGGGGGCCAGCAGGCCGCCCCAGGCGGTGGCCTCGAAACCGGGGAAGCCCTGCTCCGCCACCGTCTTCACATCGGGCGTGAAGCTCACGCGCCTGGCCGAGCCCACGGCGATGGGGCGCAGCTTGCCGGCCTTGATGTGCGGCAACGCCGCGATCATGTCGGAGAACATCATCGGCACCTGGCCGGCCAGCAGATCGGCGATCGCCGGCGCGCTGCCTTTGTAGGGCACGTGCTGCACGTCGAAATGCCCGGTGCTCTTGAGTAGTTCAGTCGACAGATGGCCAAAGCTGCCGTTGCCGGCGCTGGTGTAGTTAAGCGCGCCGGGCTTGGCCTTGGCGCGGGCGATGTATTGCTGCAAGTCGGTCACGTCGGGCATGGCCTGCGGGTTGACCACCATGACGATGGGCAGGTCGTAGGCGGAACCGATCGGCGTGAAATCCTTGAAGATGTCATAGCCTTTGCGGCTGATCAGGTGCGGCGCCAGCAGCGTGGGCGTGGCCAGCACCATCAGCGTGTAGCCATCCGGCGCGCTCTTGGCGACGGCTTCCGCGCCGATCGTGCCGGAGGCGCCCGGGCGGTTGTCCACCACCACCGTCTGCTTGAGCGATTCGCCCATCTTCTGGCCGATGATGCGCGCGGCGGTATCGGTCGGGCCGCCCGGCGGGAACGGCACCACCAGGCGGATGGGCTTGGACGGATAGGCTTGCGCGAAGGCTTGCGGCGCGCACAGCGGCAACGAAACGCCCAGGATGGCCGCACCCAGGCGGCGCGAGAAAATACGACGGCTTGTCTTCTGCATGATAAGTATGAAACGTAATCCAGCAATGACGCGTGCCGGCTTGACAGCCCGCGCGCGCGTCGGCGATCCGGAAAAACTAACGGGAAAGACAGGACAAAGCTTCGATGGCCTCCTCCATGACCGGTCATGGCCGGTCGTTTGTTATCGGGCTGCTGCGCGGCAGCGCCTCAGCGCTTCAGAGCGTCAGCGGACCTGCGCGGAACAATCGCGCATCCATGGTGCGCAGGTCGGGCGCCACGGTGACCGCGGTGGCGCACTGGTCCAGCACATCGCGCTGCAGGTCGATGCCCGGCGCGATCTCGATCAGGGTCAGGTGCTCCGCGCCGATGGCGTCGGGGCGCATCTCAAAGACCGCACGCTCGGTGATGTAGAGCACGGGGATGCCGAGCGAAGCCACATAAGGGCCGTTGAAACTCAGGTGCGAGACCTGCGGCACGATCTTTTTCACGCGGCCTTCGCGCGCGATGCGCAGGGTGCCGTGCTCGGCGCGCACCTCCAGGCCACCGGCGGTGAGCGTGCCGACAAAGACCACGGCCTTGGCGCTCTGCGTGATATTGATGAAGCCGCCGACACCGGCGATCAGCGCTTCGGCGCCTTCGCCAAACTTGCTGACGTTGACGTTGCCGTGCCCGTCCAGCTCGGCCAGCCCGAGGATGGCGAGATCGATGCCGCCGCCCTCATAGAAATCGAACTGCGCCGGCTGGTCGACGATCGCTTCCGAATAGGCAGACGCGCCAAAGCTGAGGCCATCCGCGGGCGTGCCGCCGATCGGGCCGGCTTCCACCGTGAGCGTGAAGCCGTCAACGCCGGCCTGCACCGCCAGCATGCCGACGGCGGCGGGCATGCCAACCCCGAGGTTGACCACGCGTGGCTGCCTGCGCGCCAGTTCCAGCACCGCGCGCCGCTGCACGATGGTGCGGGCATCAAGCTCGGGGGGCACGGCCGGCACCGCTGGCGCCGGTGCGCTGGTGGCGCTGGCCGTGCTGGCAGCTTCCCCTTGCCACGGCGTCACGTAGGCTGGATTGAACGGCTCCGCGAACGTCATCTGGTGATGCACCGGGTTCTCGCTCACCACCACGTAGTCGACCAGGATGCCGGGCACGTGGATGGCCTGCAGGTTGTCATGGTGATCCACCAGCGACTCCACCTGCGCGATCACGATGCCGCCGGAGTTGTGCGCCGCCTGCGCCATCGCCAGCAGTTCGTGGTGAAAGGCCTCGCGGTGCGTGCTCAGGTTGCCGCGCGTATCGGCGGCGGTGCAGCGAATCAGCGCGCAGTGGATCGGGAAGCTCGGATAGAACAGGTATTCGTCACCGCGAAAATCGACCGCCTCGACCCAGTTCGCGCGGCCCTCGGCGATCGCCGCCTGCGCGCTGCGGTTGATGGCGCCGCCGTGGTAGCGGCTGTCCTGCGCCGTGCGCGGATCCACGAACGTGTGCAGGCCGATCTTGGTCAGCACGCCGGGCTTGCCGCCGGCGATGGCACGATACAGGTGCGTCAGCACGCCCTGCGGCAGGTTGTAGCCCTCGCACGCCTCGGCCATGGCAAGCGCGGCCAGGCGCGTGGCGGAGCGCCAGTGCCCGCCGACGATGCGCCCGGTCATGCCCGCATTGCCGAAGTGGTTCACCCCGCGCGCGCCGCGGTCGCCCTGCCCCGCCGAATACACCAGCGTCAGGTCGCGCGGCATGCCGGCGTCCTGGAAACGGCGCTCGAGCGCGTCCGTCACCGCCTCGGCATGGCCGGCGCCCACGAAACCGGCGCTGGCCACGGTCCACCGGGATTGCACGAGCGCAGCAGCCTGCTGCGCGCTGATGACCTTCATGGCTGTCTCCATCGTGTTCTTCTCGGCGCGACGTGCAGCCTGCACGCGCTGCGCCGGACCGCACTCCGCACCACACATTCTGCGAACATTTGTTCGCAAAACGCCTATCATACGTAGTCATGCCGGCATCGCGCAAGTGCGTTCAGCGCACTAAAATCACCCTATTTCCGTCTCCTCTCGCTATGAACAGCCCCGAAACGCCCCCGGCCAACCCGCAAAAAAAGGAAGAGCTGCTCGATTCGCTGACCAATGGCCTGGCACTGCTGCGCCTGTTCGCCTCCGGCGCGGGGAGCCTTACCATGCAGGACGTGGCGGAGCAGCTCGACGTGACCCGTGCCGCGGCGCGGCGGCTGCTGCTGACCCTGCAGCACAACGGCTATGTGGCGCAGGACGGCCGGGACTTTTCCATCACCCCGCGCGTGATGGACCTGGGCTACGCGTACTTTGCGTCGATGAACCTGCCGCAATTGGCCGCGCCCTACCTCAAGGCCCTCTCCGAGCAGACGGGGGAAACCTGCTCGCTGGGCGTGCTGGACGGTGAATCGGTGGCGCTGGTGGCGCGCGAGGAGCCGCCGCAGATCCTGCGTGTCGACATGGGCGTGGGGCGGCGCATGCCAGCCTACGCCCACTCGCTCGGCCGCGTGCTGCTGGCCGGGCTGGACGACAAGGCGCTCGAGGCTTACCTTGCCACCGCGCAGCTGCGCAAGCTCACCCCGTTCACGGTCAGCTCGCGCACGGCGCTGGCGCGCACGCTCAAGCAAGTGCGCAGCGACGGCTACTGCACGTTGATCAGCGAACTGGTGGACGGCTTCGCCGGCATCTCGGTGCCGGTGCGCGCCGAGTCCGGCAAGGTGGTGGCGGGACTCGGCTTGAGCATGGTGCTGGGCAGCCGGGATGCGGCGCACCTGGCGCAGCACTACCTGCCGGCGCTCAAGCACGCCGCCGGAGAGCTCGAGGCGCTGCTGCGCCGGCGTTGAGGGCATCGGCGGCGCCCGAGCGGCGCATCGGCAATGCACATCCAAGGCGAGACGCCTGGCACGGGAAACGGGGCAAGGCCGGCTACTTGCCCTGCGCGAGAAGCGTGATCCAAAATCGCGTTGCCAAGCCGCGTGTGGTTAGCCCCTTTTTCACGCTGAATCACGCCCGCGCATGTGAGACCAAGCGCTCAAGCAGATGATCGAATTGCCGCTGCTCATCGGAATCGAGACACGACACGATTTCGGCATTGCGGCGCTCGATCAGGGCCATCGTGCGCAGCCACATGCGCTCTCCCTTGGCCGTCGGCGTTAGGACGACGCCGCGACCGTCGGTTGCACTCGCCTCCTTGCGTACTAGCCCTTGGTCGACCAGCGACTGTGCCGCACGGCTCGCCTGCCCCTTGTCAAGGTTTGCGCGACGCGCCAGATCGTTCACCGATAACGGGCTGAACGAGCCGATCGCGGCCAGACACCGTCCCTCGTGCATGGGAATACCGACTTCTGCTTCGTAAGCCAATTGCGTTACCCGGTCGGTGAGCTTGGCAAGTTCGTGCAAGCGGTGTGTCAAGGTGCGGTCGAGCGCAACAGGCGTGTATCGGGCAGTCACAAACAGGTACCTCTCAAGGCAAAAAATGTGATGAAGGAACTATACGGCCGCGTGGTTGCGGACACAACCAACGGGGGTGGCATGGCTTATCAGGACGAACCCGACGCCATCTGATGCTTCTGGTGACTAGTTGCGCGCACAACCAGTATAAACCCGGATATTACTTAGGGTTTCGATAGCGCAGACTAGTTGCGTGCACAACTAATACATAAGACGCCACGGTTAGCCGTTGCACCAAAAGCAGCTTATGTCGACCAGACGCCATGTCATGCGCGGTCGTCGTTTTCGTTATTTATCCAGCCGACGGCGGCGCCGTAGGAGACAAGTCCCGTGAGATCGCCCATCGTTATCCCCCAGCCCACAGACAAGGCTGCGGCATCGGCCGCCAGTCACTCCGCTGCCGATGCCAGGCTCGTCATCGCCAAGGTGTCGCGCCATCTGCTTTGGTTCCTGTTTCTCTTGTTCGTGGTGTCTTTCCTGGATCGCATCAACATCGGCTTCGCCGGCCTGACGATGATGAAGGACCTCGGTCTTACCGGCACCCAGTTCGGCTTGGCCACTACCCTGTTCTATCTGGCCTACATCGCCTGTGGCGTACCGAGCAATGCCATCCTGGCGCGCGTCGGCGCGCGTCGCTGGATCGCAACGATCATGGTCGCCTGGGGCTTGGCTTCCACCGCCACCTTGTTCGCCACGGATGCGCACAGCCTGTACTGGCTTCGCGTGCTGGTTGGCATCACCGAGGCGGGCTTTCTCCCGGGCATGCTGCTGTACCTGACCTTCTGGTTCCCGGCGGCTTACCGCGCCCGCGCCAATGCGCTGTTCATGATCGCCATGCCGGTCACGGCCGCTTTTGGTTCGGCAATCTCCGGCGTGGTCCTTGGCATGGACGGGCTGTACGGGTTGAAGGGATGGCAGTGGCTGTTCCTGCTTGAAGGCCTGCCGGCCGCGGTGCTTGGCCTGATCGTTTACTTTTATCTCAATGACACGCCGGAACAAGCGCGCTGGCTCTCGCCGGGCGAGAAGCAAACGCTAGCGCAGATGCTGGCTGCCGAGCACCGGACTGACCCGCGGGCGCAGGCGCGCGGCGACGCGCCACGCAGCCTGTGGTCGGAGCTGACCTCGGCCACGGTGCTGAAATTTTCGCTGGCCTATTTCTGCCTGGTCAACAGCCTTGCCATGGTGGCGGTATGGACGCCACTGATCGTCAAGAGCTTCGCCAACGGTGCCAGCAATACGACCGTTGGACTGCTGGCGGCGATTCCCCAGGTATGCACGGTCATCGGCATGATCTGGTGGGGCCGCCGCTCCGATCGCGCGCAGGAGCGCCGCTGGCACACCGTGCTGCCAATGCTGTGCGCGGCGGGAGGCTGGCTGCTGACGGCATACTCTTCGGAGCCGGCGGTGCAATTGCTGGGCGTGTGCCTGGCCTCGACCGGCGCCTATACCGCAATGTCGATCTTCTGGACCACGCCGGACCATGCGTTGAGCTTTGGCGCGCGCGCCTTGGGCATCGCGGTGATCAACGCTACCGGCAACCTCGGCTCCGCCCTCAATCCGCTGGTCGTGGGCTGGCTGAAGGACGTCACGCACAGCTTCACTATGGGCCTGCTCTATGCGGCAGCCCTTCTGGTCGCAGGCGGTTTGATTTTCCTGGTCTTGCCGATCCCGCGCACGCTGAGAACAACGGCCCGACCGTGAATCCCATTGCCCACTGCCCGCTGTCCGCTGCCCACCCGGAACGCTGCCTGGCTGCCGACATGGACGCGCCACGCCACACCTCAATCCATTGAACTGGAGTCAAATCCATGCATCAGCCCACCACCGAAGCCCGCCCTTCAATCTACTACGACTACCAGGTATTCACGCCGTGGCTGCCCTCGGCTCATCCGAAGCAGGAACGCAAGACGGTGGTCGTCACTGGCTCCGGTCCGGCGGGCATGGTCGCCGCCCTGGAACTGGCCCGCCATGGCGTACCCAGCGTAGTGCTCACCTCGGAGCTGCAGGTGTCCCAGGGCAGCCGCGCCATCGTCTTCACGCGCCGGTCGATGGAAATTCTGCAGCAGGTCGGCGTGGCCGACCGCATGACCGAGAACGGCCTGCCCTGGCGCTTCGGAAATTCGTATTACCGCGGCCAGCACGTCTTCCGGATGGAGGCCCCGCACGACGGAGACGACCGATTCTTCCCGATGCTGAACATCCAGCAGCAGTACATGGAGGAGTACCTGCTCGATGCCTGCGCGGCGAACCCGCTGATCGACTTTCGCTGGGGCAACAAGGTGATCAAGGTCGAGCAGGAGGCCGATTTCGCGCGCGTCGAGGTGGACACGCCCGAAGGCGCCTATTCGCTGGAGACCGAGTGGCTGGTCGCGGCTGACGGCGGACGTTCCGGCATCCGGACCGCGATGGAACTGCAGATGGAAGGGGCTTCCTACGAGGGCTTTTTCGTGATCGCCGACATCAAGATCGACCTGCCACTGCCGACAGAGCGCCTGGCCTACTTCGACCCGGACTGGAACCCAGGCAACACCATTCTGATGCACCGTGAGCCGCACGGCATCTGGCGCGTCGACTATCAGCTGCCGGCTGGCGAAACGCCCGAAGAAGCGCTCAAGCCGGAGTCGCTCAAGACGCGCATCGACGCCCAGCTAGCGATGATCGGCCACGCCGGCGTCCCCTGGGAAATGGACTGGTGCTCGGTCTACTCCGCCCGTACGCTGACGCTGCCCGACTATGTGCACGGGCGCGTGATCTTTACCGGCGATGCCGCCCACCTGCTGCCGATCTTCGGCGTGCGCGGCGCCAACACCGCTTTTCAGGACGCGCAGTCCCTGGCCTGGCACCTCGCGTTCGTGGTCAAGGGCTTGGCCGGCAGGGCGCTACTGGCCAACCACAGTGCCGAGCGTGTCGGCGCGGCGCGCGAGATCATCGACGAGGCGGGCAAGAGCACGCGCTTCATGGCGCCGCCGAGCGAGGGCTTCCGACTATTGCGTGATGCCGTGCTGTCGCTCTCGCTAACCGAGAAGTTTGTGCGTCCGCTCTACCACTGGCGCACCTCGCGACCGCATGAGTACACCGATTCGGCCCTCAATTGCCCCGGTGACGACAACGCGCTGTTCGTGCACGGCCCCGCCCACGGCGCCCCGCCGCAGAACATCCGCCTGGCGGCCAACGACTACTTGCTCGACCATATGGGAGGCGGCTTCGATCTCTTGTACTTCACCGAGGCAGAGGCCATTCCCGATGCGTTGCAGCGCGTGTTGGCCGCTACCCGCAAGCGTGGCGTGCCCTTGCGCGTCGTCGCCGTCGGGGCTACCGGGCCGGTTGCCGGCGCCGACCTGACGTTTGCCGACGCCGATGGTCACTTCCGCCGTCGTTACGGGGTACAGGCCAGCGGCGCGGGCTATCTGCTGCGCCCCGACCAGCACGTGTGCGCGCGCTGGCTGACGCTGGACGCCACGCGCCTGCAAGCCGCCCTGACCAACGCCCTGCCTCAGTAAAGATCCATTAGGAGAGAGTCCCATGACTGCCCCCCACAAGACCCTAAGCATCCCCGGCCTGGAAGCCGTCTACGACACCTTGGCCACGGCCATCGACCAGGCCGGCGCGGACAAAGCGCAGTTGTTCCTGGTCAAGCTGGCGCTGCTCAACGCCAATGCGTTGGGAACCCCGGAGCAGTTCGAGCAGCACGTGCGGGTAGCGCTTAAGAACCTGTAAAAGGCCGAGGCCTCCGCTTTCACGACCCGGGTCTTGCGCGGCGGTCGAGACCCCCTCGTCCAAAATCAAGGCTTGTTTCCCATGTTGATCAACAAGAGCCACCACGTCGCCTACCGCTGCATCGACGCCAAGCAAACCGTGGAGTGGCACCAGAAGCACCTGGACATGAAGTTCGTGCATGACACATCCAATTTCGATGATTCCATGGACTAGCCAGACCGCTCCTGCGCATGGCAAAACCCGATCCACGCATGCAGCACGCCGGCATGCGCGAAAGAGCCAACGCCGAACACCACGGCAATCGCCGCGCTCCACGGCGCCGTCGCCACCGCGGGCGCGTCGGCCATGCCCGCCATCGGCGCCACCATCTCCGGCAGCACGCCAGTGCCCCAGCCCAGGACCAGGAACATGGCGCAGCCCGCCGACATGCCGGCGCACGAAAACCGCAGCGCCAGTGCCGCGCGCCCGGTGAAGGCGGCATGCCGGTGCAGGTGGTTGATGCGCAGGATCGCCACGGCATTGGCCGCCGCCACGATCCCCATCAGCGACGGCCAGAAGAACGGATGATCGCTGCGCGCGTCCTGCATCAGCAGCACGCCGATGGTGAGGAAGGTGGGCGCAGCCAATGTCGCCACGCTCCATGACAACACTTGCCACGCCCACCATGGGTGGCGCCATCGTAGCCGGCGCGCGCGCGGGAGCACCCCCGCCAGGGGCTCAGCGCTGGAGATTGCGGCGCTCCGTGGCGCTCAGCTGGCTGAGCTGCGACTCGCTCAGCTCCATCTGGCCCAGCACCTGCACCACCCCGTTGGGGTCGTAGCCGGCCGGTGCGGCCCTGGCCCCTTCCCTCGCCTTGGGCGCGGCCTCGTCCGCATCCGTGCCAAAGCCGAGCACCCGCACCGTGAAGATCGACGGCAAGCCCTGGCGCGCCGCGGTGCGCTCGCGCTGCAGCGCGTCCTGCGCCGCGCTCACCGCCTGCGAAGCCGCCGCGCTGGCATTGGTCAGCGCGCCGACGTTCACCGCGGCCAGCACGGGGATGCCAGTGGCCTTGCCCTGCACCTGGATGTTCTCGGCGTTGACCACCCGCAGCGCGGCCAGGTTGACGTTGCCGGACACGCGGATGCCGGCTTCGCCCGCGTCGATGGTGCCCAGCGGCGCGATCAGGTCGATGTCGCCCGGCGGTACCTCGGGAACCGGGTTGAGCGTGGCGATGCCCGCGCCGGTGTTGGGCGTGGTGGGCGACAGGGTGACCAGGCCGATGTTGTCGTACACGCGCCGCTGCGGTGTGTAGACCACGGTGGACTTGGAGCCGCGCCCGGCATTGATGTCGCCCTGCGCCGACCACGCCAGGATGTTGCCGCCGAAGGTGGTGAAGATGCGGCTCTGCCCCAGCAGGATGCTGTCCCTGGCGTAGATCTGGACCTCGCCCGCGCCCTGCGTCAGCACGCCCGACCCCTCGCCCGGGATGAAGCCGCCGTCCACGCCGACCAGCGTGCGCCCGCCCGGCGTCATGATGTCGACGTCGCCGCCGAAGTCGGTATGGATGCCGGCGTCCAGCAGGTCGTACACCCCGATGTTGTATGGGTTGCCGGCCGCCTTGTACTCATCGCGCCGCAGATAGGTGACGCCCTTGAGCGGCCGCTTGGTGGCGAGCGCCCCGGAGACCGGGGCATAGTAGTTGGCGCTGCTGAACATGGTCAGGTCGCCCTGGTAGGCCAGCGCGTTGCCCTGTGCGTCATGCGTGGGGAACAGCGTAGCGATGGCCTCGCGCCCGCGCAGGTAGCTGCCCTCGCGCGGGCCGCCCGCCTGGTTGTACTCGCGCCCGGCGGCCTTGAGCTCGGCGTAGTACACGTTGCGCAGGTAGGCCCGCTGCTGCTCGGGCGGCAACGCGGCGAAGAACTGCCGCGCGTCCATGCTGGCCGCGTCGAAGTGCAGGCCCAGGCCGTTATGCCCGCCAAAGCGGCCGCTCAGCCAGTTGACCAGGTGCAGCTGGCTGGCCAGCCCGTACTCGCGCCGCAGGTCGCGGTTGGCGGCGGCCGCGCCGGCCGCCAAGGCTTGCTGGCGCGCGCTGTCGAGTTCCGCCTGCTTGCCTTGCAGGTAAGCCGGCGCGCCGGCCTCGTCGCCCGCGTAGCCGAACTGGGCGCGCAGCCAGTCGGCCAGCTTCAGCTCGCCACCATAGACGGCCACCACCTTGCCCGGCTGGTCCGCAAGGGCGCGCCCTGCATCGGCCTGGTTAGCGGGATCCAGGTAGCGCCTGGCGAAGGCGTTGAAGTCCAGCCCGTTGCGGCCCACGCCTGCCGCCACTGCGATGCTGGCGCCGCTGCCGCGGTCGCCCGGGGTCACGTTGGCCACCGGCCCGATGCTCTTGAGCTCGGCCCGGTCGGCCATGTACAGGTCGCGCCCGGCGGTGACTTCCAGCAAGCCGGGACCGGCCACGTAGAAGTTGCTGAAACGGATGTCGCGGCCGGCTGAGACCACGGACACATCGTCCGCGTTGTTGTGCACGATCAGGTTGCCACGCGCGGTGGCATTCAGGACCGAAGTGGGCTTCTCGGCAAAGGTGCCGTCGCCGCGGCGCGGAGGAAGGTACCAGCCGTGGCCATCGACGGGCAGGTCCTCGGACTCGCCCAGCGCCGTGCCCGCGTTGACAAGGTCGCGCCCCGCGCGGATCGCCACCGGTCCGCCACCTTCATACCAGTTACCGAAGGTGAGGGCCGAACCAACGCCATTGGCACGGGAAATGATCGAACCCGTGCGCAGGCCGACGATATCGCCATCGACCGCATAGAAGCGCGCCGGCTGGCTGCCGGGGACCGCGTAGCCCGAGGCCGTGGGCGGTGTGAAACTGAACAGCGGGTAGGCCTGGTACGACCCTGCGCCGCCGTTGTTCGCCAGGAACACGCCGGCTGCCAGTCCGTCCGGGCTGATATTGCTCAGCTTCAGCGTGCCGTAGTTGATCTTCACCGTGCTGCCGCTGAACGCGGCGTTGAACGGATTTGGCAGGGCCGTGGCATCGGCGCCCGATTGCGTGATGCCGTAGCCGCCGGCGTAGATCGAATCGCCCGCCAGCAGTTCCAGCTGGCCCGGGCCCGTGTGGGCATACTGCGGCCCCACCGGTGACGGCGCCAGCATCAGCGTGGCGTTGTACTGGACTGGCCGGTTCGTTCCGTCCACCGCGCCGGTGCTGGAATTGCCGTAGTAGAAACTGCCGCTGGGCGCCACCGCGCGCAGCACCGACGGCATCATGAAACGCCCGTCGGTCGCCGCGTGGTTGCCGCCGGTACCTGAATCCGCCGCCGCCATGGATGGCGTCAGGTTGCCGCCCGCGCTGAACAGGTCGATGGCGGTGCCAGGTGTCCACAACGAGAACCAGGTCCAGCCATCACCGGTGTAGCTGGCGCCGTTGGCCCGGAACGGCGTGCCGTTGTTGACCAGCGCCACGCGCCCCGGGTCGCCGACGCCGCCGAGCACCAGGTCGCCGCGCGCGTCGATGCGCACGCCGGCATCCCCGGGCACCAGCACCGGCCCGCCGCCCGCGATGGAGGACGTGGCCTTGTACACGTCGTAGGCACGCGATTCGGCGGGATCAGCGCGGTCGAAACGCAACTCGATGCCGCCCACCGAACCGGCCTCCACACGCAACGCCCCGCGCAGGTTGACAAAGGTGCTATTGAGTTCGCCGTAGCCTCCTGAGTAGCGCGTCGCCGGTGTGGCGTCACCGGTCTGCGAAGCGAACGAGCGCACTTCCGCCACCGGGTTGAGCCCGCCGCCGATGCGGATATCGAGGTCGCCGCCGCCGGCCAGGGTGAGCTGCTTGCCATCGGCCGAGACGCGGCCTGTGCTCGCCACCGCCAGGTTCAGGCCCTGGCTGCGGGCCATATAGCTGCTGGTTGCCGTCATGCGCGACGACAGCATGCCGGCGTCGCCGCCGGCCTCCAGCACCAGGTTGCCGCCGCCCAGGGTGCCGATACCGGTGAACCCGGTCAGGAACGGCGCGCCCGAGAACAACGCGTAGCCATCCTTCGGGCCGGCCACATAGCTGCCGAAGTTGACCCACCAGGCGGTGGGCACGCCCTCGGCGCCCGTCACCGCGCTGCCGGTGCCCTGGCGCCACAGCCAGTTGCCGACGGCGGTGGCGCCGAGGTGAGGGCGTATGGTGCCGATCGCGTCGACCCGGCCCTGGTTGCCACCGGCACCGATCAGGTCGCCCTTCACGTCGCCCTGGGCGCGTACCAGCACATTGCCACCGTGCTCCGGGTACCAGGCGCGGTACAGGCTCTGGCTGCCGCCGTCGATATATGGCACAAACGTCGTGCCATCCGGGCCCAGCAGCGTGCCGTCGAAGGCGGTGGCACGCGGCAGGTTGTACGCCGCGCCCACGCCAGCGGACTGCGTACCGGCGGTGTAGACGCCGAACGGCGAGGTCATGGTGAAATCGCCGCCCGAGATCAGGTCCAGGTCGCCGGTGCCGGTGCGCAGCACGCTGAAGAGCTGCTGGCGGGCCGGCTGCATCTCCGCCCTATACACCGGAGGCGTGCCGTCCTTGACCTTGACGACCACCAGGCCATACCCTAGGTCGTTGAACTTCTTGACCTCTTCCTCGCCGCCCCACTCGTCCAGGTTGATCGGCGTGCCGGGCTCGATGCCCGAGAATTCCAGCGAATCCCCTCCCCACACGTATTCACCCGGCAAGCCGGTGCCCGGCAACACCACATTCACCGAGACCAGGCCGTAGTGGGTGTCGGCCAGCAGCATGGACGCCTGCTTGCTGCGCGTTTGCAAGGCGCGCGTGTCGGCAGCCTGCGTATCCGCGCCGCTCACCAGCCGCACCGACCACGATTGCGAGCCCTCGGGCAGCATCGGCGCCAGCGCCCAGTTGCGGCCCTGGTTGCCGCTGGCGTCTCCTGGGCGCAGTGACACCATGACCGCATCGTCCGGCAGCTTGACCACCGTCTCGCTCGGGATCACCGCCCCCTTGCGCAAGACAAGCGCGTTCGCCAGGTAGACGCCTGGCGCGGTATCCACGCTCGTGCCGGTCTGCGGCAGCGGCACGCCGGCCGGCCAGGTCATGGCCGCCACGCTGGCCCCGCCGGCAAGCCGATTGCCGGCGTCGAGCTGCATGCCGCTGGCCAGCGTCAGCGGCTGCGACAGTACCGTGCCCGCCGCCTGCACCACCTTGCCTTGCGCGTCGCGCACCGCGCCGCCCAGTACCGTACCGGCCGGCAGCACCAGGTCCGACGCCAGCGTGGCGCGCGCCGGCAGCACCGTGCCGGGACGCAGGTTCACGGCCTTGATCGGCAGGTCGTAGTTGAGCGTGCGGCCGGACAGGAAGAAGGTGTCTTCCGCCAGCGTGACCATCTGGCCCTGCGGGATGACGACGTCGCCGCCCCAGGGCACCCTGCCCTTGACCAGCACCCAGCCCTGGTCGTCCGGCGTGACTGGCAGCGCCGAGGCGTCGAAGCCATCGGTCAGGCTGCCGTAGACATTCAGGTTGCCGCCCGCGCGCAGCACCAGCGCGCCGGCTTCGCCGGAGCCATAGACGCCGGTTTGCTGCGTGCGCGGGTTGACGCTGGCATAGCGGTAGCGCGACAGGTCGATGTCGCCATCGATGTGCAGGTCGCCGTCCGGCGTGGCGCTGACGATCTCCACGCCCGGGCGCAGGTGGAACGCGTCCGCATAGCTGCGCAGGCCGGCGAGCCTGCGGTTCATCAGGTCGCCGTTGGCCAGCGCGTTGCCCATGAACACCAGGCTATCTGCGTGCTTGGCGTCCAGGTAGGCCTGGTTGATGAACTGGTAGGGACGGCCGTCGGCCATCGGGTCGGTGCCCCAGGCCGCGTCCTTGTAAGACCAGAAGCCGTTGACCGCGATGGAGCGCGCACCGTCGATGCGCAGCGCGCCGCTGGCGTCGATATCGATATCGGCGCCGGTGGCGCCGCCCAGGCGCGGGGCGTTGAGCTCGACCGTGCCGAGTGACTGCGCGCCTGCGCCGGTGCCGGCGCGCAGGTCCATGCGCGCGCCGCTCTCCAGCGTGAGCCGGCCCGTGCCCGCATTGATCTCGATGGTGGCGCGGTTGGGCGCCTCGATGACCTGGCCGTAGCTGTCCACGCGCAGCACCGTGCCGTGCGCGTCGAGCAGCGCGCCGCCGCCGATGGTGACGCCGTTGCGCGCGGCCAGGCGGATGCTGCCGACCTGCTCGCCGCTGGCGTCGATGGTGCCGGTCACGGTGAGCTTGCCGCCGTCCACCGACACGCTGATCTCGCGCGCCTTGAGCTCGTCGCCGATGGCCAGGTCGCCCTGCTTGAGCTGGAAGCTGCGGATGCCGTAGAGCTTGCCCTCGTTGAGGCGCTGGTTCAGTCCCGTGAAACCGGCGATATGCTGCGCGCGGATGTCCGCCCCACCGGCCGCGTATGGCACCAGGGTGCCGCCGGCATCGTAGTGGCCGCTGCTGCCGCCCAGCACGCTGCCGCGCAGGTCGATGGTGCCCGCGCCCGCGCCCAGCGCGAGCACGGTGAGCTTGCCCGCGCGGTTCTCCTTGGCGGAAACGTCGATCAGCGCGCCGGCGGCCTGGCGCACATCGCCAGCGCGGCTTTCCAGCACCACGTCGCCGCCCCAGCTGTACTTGCTGACGTCATAGAAATCGAGCTTGCGCCCGGCCAGGTCGAGCCGCGCGCCGTCGCGCAACACCACGTCGCGCTCGGCGGACACGGTGAGCTTGCCACTGGGCAGCACTACGGTGCTATCCAGCGCCACGCTATTGCCGTTGAGCGCGATCTCCGCGCCCAGGGCCTCGGCCAGGGCCTTGCCGGACAAGGCCGGCGCGGCGGCACCGGCAGGCGCCGTCAAGCGGATGTCGCCGCCGGCGGTGATCTTGTTGACCGAGCCCGCCTGGCCGGTCAGCAGCGGCGTGTTGAGATTCAGGTTGCCGCCGCTGTAGGCATAGCCCTTGGTGGCGTCATCCCAGGCGCCTTGCGACTGGTAGACCGCGAGCGACCCCTTCTGGTTGGCGGTGATGCGCTCGCTGGCGTTGAGGTCGACCTGAGCGAAGCCGAGCACCATCCGGTCCATGGCGTGGATGGTGTCGGGGCGGCTGTTGGGGCCATAGCCGAACTCGATCTGCTTCGCGTCGACCTGCAGGCGGCCACTGCCCGTGCCGGCGCCGCCGGTTGCCACCAGCCCCGGCGCATTGGTTGCGCCGTTCCACACCAGGATGTCGGTGTGGATGCGGGCCAGCGCATCCGCATTGCCATAGCCCTGGATGGCCGGCGTGCCCAGCACCAAGCGCGCGAGCGAGGACTTGCCGGTGGCCGGGTCGATGGTGGACAGCGCCACCGAATCATAAAAGCGCAGCGCGTCGCGCGCGGTCAGCGCCAGGTTCTCCAGTGCCGGCGCGCCGGTGCTGGTGTCGCCCTTCAGGAGCCGGTCCAGCACGTCCTGGTTCAACGTCAGGCCCGGCGGCAGCGCATTGCGCGCGGCCAGGTCCGCCAGCGTCGCTTGGTTGCCCGCGTTGATGCCGCCGACCGACAGCAGCAGGTTGCGCGTGCCGTAGCGTGCCGCATCGCGCAGGTTGAAGCTCTGGTCGGTCGAGGCGGCGATGGTGCCCTCGGAATAGAGCGGCGTGGTGCCATGGCAGACCGTGCCCGCCCCGCAGCCGCCGATGTCGATGCGGCCCGCGCCGCGCATGGGGTCCGCGCTGTAGCCCGGCGCCAGCATGTCCAGCCAGCCGTTGGAGACCGCCAGCACGCTGACAGCGCCCGGATCGTAGACATAACCGCTGGTGGAATCCCAGGCGGCCTTGCCCTGCCCCAGCGTGTTGATGCCGCCGCCCTGCTCGACGAAGATGCCGCCCGATTTGGCATTGGTCACCAGGTACACCTCGGCGGCCTTGAGCACCGCGCCTTCGCGCAGGAAGATGCTCCCCGCCCCGCCATCGAACGTGGCGATGTTGGCGCGTTGCCTGCTGCCGTAGAAGTCGACATAGCGCACCGCTGGCAGAGCGCCGATGCCGATGCGCGAGGCGCCGATGGCATTGATATCCGCGGCGTACAGCGAGGTGCCGCCAAAGCCCGGCGTCGGCGCCGCGCCGGCGGCCAGGATTTCGTAGCTGGTACCGCCCATCATCAGCGCACTGCCGCCAAACCCGCCCACGGCGGGCGCGTACAAGGTGCGCCCCGCGAAGCGCAGGACGGGCTCATCGCCAGCGGCGCGCGGCGCAGACGGCGCGAAGGAAAAACGCAGTGTCTTGGCGTCGCGCTCCAGCTGGGCGCGCGGCACGCCTTCGCGTGCGGCCTGGGCCAGCGCAAAATCCGCGTAGCTTGTCTCGTTGTACTGCGAATAGCTGCGCAACACGTCGGCAGGCGTCAGGAAGGCCTGGGTGGGCACGGCATTGCGGATGCCGGTGTTGGCCACGCCCAGTTGCGCCGCGGCCGCATACGAGCCATTGCGCATGGCCATGGCGCCAGCGCCCGCCAGCGTGCCATTGCCCAGTCCGTTGAGCTCGACGCGGAACGCGCCGGGCAACAAGGCGAAGGTGGAAGGCAACAGCGTGTAGGTGCCGGCGGGCAGGCCCGGCACGCCGGCGCCGATGGTGATCTGGCGGCCGATGGCCGGATCGCTGGCCCCTTTCTCGGCCACCACCGGCGCGTAGCCGGGCTGCACGCCCGGCACGATCGCATAGACCGGGTTGGTCGACAGGCCCGGCAAGGTGAAACCGCCGCGGGCGCCGACCTGCACCAGCGGATTCATGCGCGCGTCCACCGAGCCACCGCGCCCGGCGAGGAAGGCCGCGCCGGTGAGCGTGCCGCCACCGCTCAGGTCCAGCACCGCGTCCTGCCGCACGTCGATCGTCTTCCCGGCCAGGGTGATGGCCGGGCCATTGCCCACGCCGCTGAACACCACGTCGTTGCCGTCGTGCATGTAGCTGAGCCCGTCGAGCGAGCCGCCATAGGGCATGACCAGGCCGTTGGCGCTGATCGAGCTCACGCTGCCCGGCAGCAGGTTCAGGCGCTCCGTCACAGCGCCGTAGCCCGTCGATCCCAGCTCGAGGTTGCCCAGCGGCGCCCGCACCACGCCGCCCTGGTTGATGGTCGGGGCGCCGAAGCTCAGGCGGCCGAAGACGGAATAGGGCATGGCCGGCAGCTCGTCGCCAACGCGCTCGATGTCGAGGTGGCGCGCGGGGTCGAATTCACGCTGGATATTGCCGTAGTTGTCGATAAAGCTGCGCTGTCCGACGATCACCGAGCCGCTGTCGCCCATGCCCGGATAGATCTGCGCGGCGGCCAGCGTGAGGTTGCCGGGTACGCTCAGCGAGGCGGTACGGTACATACGCAGGTCGCCGCGGCTGCGCAGGGTCGTGGCATCGAAGGCACCGCGCTCTACCGCCAGCGAGCTGTCGGCGTTGCGCTTGATGACGCCGCGCACGCCGATCTGCGTGGTACCCACCAGGTCCAGCAGATCCGCCTCGACCTGCAGCCGGGTGCCTTGCGACACCAGCGGCACGCTCGCCGTGCTCCGCGCCGGGTTGGGCATGTAGTAGAAGTCGGGCGCAACGCGGGTCGTGCCGGCCAGGCGCACATAGGGCGCGGCCAGGCTGACCTGGCTGCCGGCAGCGGCATGCTCCGCCAGCGCGATCGCGCTGGTGGTCAGGCGCAGGCTCTGCCCCAGGGCCAGGTTGACGTTGCCATCGAAGCTGATCATGCCGTTGGCCAGCAATGCGACGTTGTCGAACCCGCCGGCCCCGATGCGGTCCACGCCGATGCGCCCGGCGCCATAGGCCAGGGCGGCATCGCGCGCGCCGGGCCGCAATCCGGCCGCCAGCGCGGTGGCGCCCTGCGTTTGCGCCAGCACCAGCTCGCGCGCGGCGCGCACCGCGTCGTCGACGCTGGGGCTCTTCTGGGTGTAGTTGTCCACCGGGCCGTAGGCCGGGGTCTCCAGGTTCAGCGCCAGCGTGCCGCCGGCGGCCGCGCGCAGGCTGCCGTCCAGGAACAGGCCGCGCAAGGAACTCAGCGCGATGACGCCACCGTCGCTCGCCACCTGCGTGGCGCCCAGCCCGGGCAGGTCCAGCCGCGCGGAAGCGCCGGAGGCATCGATGCGCGCGCCGGGCCGAATCACGACGAAGGCGTCGGCGGCGTCGACCTGGGTAGCGTCCGGGTTGTGGCGCGCACCGATCTCGATCGTGCCGCCCTGGCCCACCTTGCCGTACACGTGCCCCCTCGCGTCAACGGCGGTGGCCGCGCGGCCAGCGGCATCGAGCACGGCGCCGTCGCCGATCCAGATCGATATGGCATCGGCGCTGCCGTTGGGCCGGTCCGCCCGGTCGCCGGTGCCAAGCTTGCCCGGCAGCAATGCGATATTGCCGCCCCAGGCGTTCAGCGTGCCCTCGACGGTGATCTGGCCATTGCCCTGCAGGGTCAGCGCACGGCCCGGATCCACGGTGACGGTGGCGCCCTCCCCGACCACCAGCGGCGCCTGGGTGTAGACCGAACCGGCCGACAATGCCAGGTCGGCGCCGCCGCGCTGGGCCAGCGTGGCCTTGCGCGGGTCTTCCTGCCACAACGGCGGTAGCCAGCGCTCCAGGACTTGCGCCGGATCGGCGCCGCTCGCCACCGCGTGGCCCGCTGCGGCGTCAAAGCGCAGCACCGGCATCGCTACCGCCACGCTGGCATCCCGCGCCACCTGCACGCCTTGCTGGGCGGCCACGGCGTAGCGCGAGAAGCCGCTCTGGAACACCTCGTTGCCGATCACCAGCAGCGGCTTGACCGCGACCGCGCCCGGCAGCTTCGTGCCGGCCAGCAGCCTGGCGCCCTCGGCCAGCGCCACGTCCTTGGGCAACGGCGTGCCGGCCAGCAGGGTGCTATTGAAATCAGGCACGGGGATGCCGTTGGGAAAGACGTCCGCCGGCACCACATAGCCCGGCGCCAGGTCGCCCGATGAGGCTACCAGCACGGTGCCGGCGGGGGCGATGTTGCCGTTCGAATAAAAGCGGCCCTTGTCGTCGATGACCGCGAAGTTCCAGGTCGTGCCGCGCGGCACCAGCCACGGTGCTTGCAGCGTGACCTTGCGCGTCGCGCTGAACAGCGGGTTGCCTTGCATCGCCTGGCCCGGCGCGACGGTGTCCGCCGTGTACGTGAAATCACTGGCCAGCACCGTGCCGGCCGGCAGCGTGACCGACTGCGCCAGCGTCAGGTTGACCGATACCGACTGGCCCGCCGGCAACAAACCGCTGTCGGCCAGCAAGCCACCGCCGATGGCAATGCCCACGCCAGTGTCGATGGTGAGCGTCCCCCCGCCCTTGGCACCATAGCCGCGCAGCTCGCCGTTCATCCGCAAGGCGCCGGAGCCGTTGCCGGCGACGTCGTTCTGGTTGGACAACAGCGTGATATTGCCGCCCCGCCCGCCCTGCACCTTGTTGCCGGCGAGCAGCGCCGCCCCCGACGACACATCCAGCACGCTGCCCGTGCCAAGGGTGACGTCGCCAGTGCTGCTGATGCTGATCGCGCCACCGTTGACGTAGGGCAGCCCGCCGATCCGGGTGAAGTCCAGCTCAAGGTTGGACCACAGCCCCCGCCCATCCAGCGTGACACCTTGCCCCACCGAAACGCCGGGCGTATAACCCTTGGCGGGTACCGCCGCCACCGGCACGTCCAGCCAGGCGCCACCGGCGCTGCTGGTGTACTGATTGATCATGTTGCCCAGCGCGATGCGGCCGCCGCGCGCCGCGAGGTCCGCCCGCGCATCCACCTGCGTGGCATGCAGCGCGAGGTCGCCGCCCGCGGCCACTTGCACGGCCGCACCAACGTCGATGCCGTCCCTGGCGTAGACCTTCAAGGCGCCCAGGCCAAGCCCGTTGATCCAGCCGGCATCCAGGCGCAACTTGCCCTTGCGCTCGTCGGGCAGCGCGTCCGTCATGGCCAGGCCATCCGCGATGCCTTGCACGACGCCGATATCCACCTGTTTCACCAGTGCCTGCGGGCTGTCGCGCAGCATGCCGGTCTTGCTGTCGTAGATCGGCGTGAGTTGCCCGACGATCAGCTGGCCGGCACGTGGCGCGGCGATCTGCGATTGCCTGTAGCCGTCCAGGCTGCCATCGCGCGCCTCGCGCTGGCGATCGCCCTGGAATACCGTGGTATCGATATTGCCTTCAAGCACCGCGGACTGCGTGCCAACGACCACGCGCCCGGCATCGCGCCCAAGCGTGTAGCCGTTCTCCAGCCGCTCGCCCGGCGCGATCAGCGGGCTGAGGAAGTACTCCGTGGTGTTCTTGCCCCAGCGCGCGTGCGCGTTCTCGAAGCCGCGATACAGCCCGGTGTAGAGGTTGTCCGCAGGCGCGGTAGCCAGGTTGTACAAGCCCCCGTCGGCTCCCCTGAGCCAGGTCTGCTTGATGATGCCGCTCTGCACGTTCAGCGAACCGCCTGAGACGTTGATGCGGGACCCGGCCTGCGTGACCAGCTCGCCGCCGCTGAAGCCCACGGTGCCGCCCTGCGCGGCCCATTCGCCGATGCTGTGGCCGCCAGTGCTCAGGTAGCCGCTGACTTCCAGCAGGCCGCCGCCCGTGTACATGCGCTCGGTGGCATAGCCATTGGTGCCCGCGGCGACGCGCACCAGGGTGCGGCGGTCGATCCAGATATTGGCGTTGTTGAGCAGCTTGCTGTCGCGGTTGAGCGGGGCGTCGCGCTGCTCGTTGCCCTGTACGTTGATCATGACGTTGTTGGATTCCATCGCCACGCTGACGCCAACCGCGCCGGCCACATCGATCGCGGCGCGCTCCGCCACCCGCGTGCGGCGCGCGGCGCCCACCATCACCTGGCCGCCGGTGGCAAGCGTCATGGAGCCGGACTGGAAATCGACGTCGCCGCTGGAATCGATCTTCACCAGAGACTGGTCGCGCCGGTTGTAGGCGCCGTCGCTTGGCCGGGCGGAGTCCTTGATCAGCATGTCGCGCTGCGCGTCCAAGGCTGTTGCGTTGCTGTTGTCGAGCAGGATGGCGCTGACGCTGCCGGGCGCCAGGATCACCCGGCTCTCGGCGTCACCGACGGCGTTCAGGTGCAGCGTGCCGCGCGTGTTGACCGAGGTGCTGGACAGCGCCACGCCGGACTGCTCCACGCTGCGGCCAACCAGCGTGATGTCGCCGGTCGCCGCCTGGAGAAAGCCGCTGTTGCTCACGCGGCCTGCCAGGCTCCCGGCATTGCGCTGCACGCTGACCTCGTTGCCGCGCGTGCTCGAATCCTGGTTGGCATCGGTGCCAACGCCCTTGCGGATGATGAAGCTATCGCCGGCAGCCAGGGTGACCTGCCCGCCAGGCGTGGAGATGGAGCCGTGGTTGTGCGCTTCGCGCCCGGCCAGGAGTACATAGCCGCCACCTTCGGTCACCGACTGCGGCTTGCGCGTTTCGATGCGCGCGCCGGCCTGGACGATCACGTCGCCCGTGGCATTGCCGTTCGATGACGTGCTCGGGGTGCTGACCAGGTCGTTGGCAAAGGTCGGCACATAGCCGACACCCAGCGCATCGCTGTACAGACCCTTGCGCAGTTGCGAATCCGTCATGCCCGCTGCCGCCGCCACCAGGTTGCGCGTGTCGACCTGGCTGCTGCCCGAGAACACGACGCCGTTGCGGTTGACGATCATCACTGTGCCGTCGGCCTTGATCTGCCCCTGGATCTGGCTGGGCCGCGCCTGCGGATCGTTGACGCGGTTGAGCACCGCCCAGCTCGGCTGCTGGTCGAACTGCACCGTCGTGTTACGGCCGACGTTGAAGGTCTCCCAGTTCAGGATGGCCTTGTCCGCAGTCTGCCGCACGGTAACCTGCGTCCTGCCGTCGACGATCTTCTGCCCGGTGTCCTTGTCCAGCGGCCTCGCATTGATCCAGCCCGCGGTGAGGCTGTTGGTATCCACCTTCAGCCCGCCTTCGGCCAGGCCATCCGGCACCGACGCATCGTTCATCGCGGCCTGCCGCGCAGCGGCCTGCGCGGCCTGCATGGCAGCGATGCCGCGCGCGGCCACGTTGAGGTTGTCGATGGAGCGTTGCAGTTGTTCGTTAGCGCGTTGCTGTTGCGCCTGGGGGTTGGTAAGTGATGCTGCGGGCTGGCCGTTGGGCAGGCGGCCGGTTGCCGCCGCCGCGTCCTGCATCAGGTTCTTTTGCGCCATCCAGGCGCGGCTGAAGGCTTGTTGCGCATGCGCGCTGTGCATGCCGCCACCGGCTGCCACGAGCAACGCGATGGCGTGGGCCAGGGGTCGGATCGTGAGTACCGTTCTGCTGAATCGCGTTGTCTGTCGCGAGGGCATCTTCTTGTAGTGAACGCGCATGTTCATTCTGGCTTCCATTCCCGTCTAGCTCATTCGGCGTGGCCCGCTCGCCCGGCATTGCTTGGCATTGCTCGGCGAACGGGCACTGCGATCATGTCCATCGATGGCAAGCGCCGTCGATGCTCCTGGGATCTAGACCGTTGGGCGCGGGGGAATCGGCAAGGTTTTATTTGAAGATTTCGTGACAGGGGGATGGGG
>NZ_JBXASU010000084.1:0-31857 GCF_058809705.1 Cupriavidus sp. MPR-AND1C
CCCCTGCCCCCCTCCCGTCCGCATCAGGAAAAACCCATGCAATTCGACCCGCAAGTCCGCGCCCTGCTCGACGCCATGGCGCAGCTCCCGCCACTCGACTTCACCACCATCACACCGCTGGCCTACCGCGCCGCGCTGGCCGCGCACCCCGCTTTCGCGCCAGGCGATGCGGTCGCGCAAGAACGCGAGCTGAGCGTGGCCGGAGCCGCCGGCCCCTTGCCCGCGCGCCTCTACCGGCCGCACGGCGACGGCCCCTGGCCGCTCACGGTGTTCTTCCACGGCGGCGGCTTCGTCACTTGCGGGATCGAAACGCATCACAATATCTGCCGTTCGCTGGCGAACCGCGCTGGCACCCTGGTGCTGTCGGTCGGCTACCGGCTAGCGCCGGAGGCACGCTTTCCGGCAGCTGCCGACGATGCCTGCGCGGCGCTGCGCTGGAGCGCGGCGCACGCCGCCGACCTGGGCGCGCTGCCCGACAAGCTGGCTGTCGCCGGCGACAGCGCGGGCGGCAACCTGGCCGCGGTTGCGTGCCAACAGTTGCGTGACAGCGTGGCGGTGCGCCACCAGTTGCTGCTTTACCCCTACCTGGACTGCGCGGACGAATCCGGCAGCTGGCGCACCTTTGCGCAAGGCTGCTTCCTGACCGAGGACATGTTGCGCTGGTATGCCCGCCACTATCTCCCCGAGCCACCCGACCCGCGCCATGGCGCCGATGTGCGCGCCAGCCCGCTGCGCCAGCGCGAGCTGGCGGGCGTGGCGCCGGCCACCATCATCACGGCCGAATTCGACCCCCTGCGCGATCAGGGCGAAGCCTACGGCGCCGCCTTGCAGCGCGCCGGCGTGGACAGCGTTGTCCGTCGCTGGCCAGGGCAGATTCATGGCTTCATGAGCATGCAGGGCCTGCTGGGAGCGGCCGATGCGGCGCTCGACCTGGCGGCAGGCGCCTTGCGCGCAGCCTTTGCCGACGTTGCCGATATTGCCGATGTTGCCGATGTTACCGATACGGGGAAGCCAGCATGAGCCCCGCACCCATCGGCGACGTGCTGCGCGCCATCGCCACCGGCCAGCGCGTTGTCGTGATTGAGGAAGACACGGATGATGCCAGCGGCTGCGTGCTGGCCGCCGCCGACCAGGTGAGCGAGGCGGACGTGAATTTCATGGCAGCGCACGCACGCGGCCTGGTCTGCCTGGCCATCACGGAATCCCGCCGGCGGCAGCTCGGCCTGCCGATGATGGCCAGCGGGCGCCGCCATGGCCGCAGGCAGGAGCCATTCACCGTGTCGATCGAGGCGGTGCAAGGCGTCTCCACCGGCATCTGCGCGGCGGACCGCGCGCTCACCATGCGCGTGGCCGCCGCCGCCAACGCCGGGCTCGGCCACCTGGTCCAGCCGGGCCACGTCTTCCCCGTGGTGGCGCAACCGGATGGCGTGCTGCGCAGCGCGGGCTTTGCCGAGGCCTGCTCCGACTTGCCCAGGCTCGCCGGGCGCGAAGCCGCGGGCGCCTATGCGGTGCTGCTGGACGATGCCGGCGAGGTGCTGCGCGGCGCCGCCTTGCTCGCCTTCGCCCGCGAGCACGGACTGCTGGTCTGCGCGATCAGCGACCTGATCCATCATCGCCTGCTGGTGGAGGGCGCGCTGCGCCGCAGCCAGAGCAGCCGGCTGGCCACGCCCTACGGTGAGTTCGTCGTGCATGCGTACCACGATGCGCCGATCGACGCCGTGCACCTGGCGCTGGTACTGGGGCAGCCGGACCCTGCCGAGCCCGTGCTGACGCGCGTGCAAACCGTGGAAACCTTGCGCGACCTGTTTGCGTTCGAATCCGCGCATGCGGCGCCCGGCACGCCGGGCTGGAACCTGGCGCGGTCCCTCGCGCGCATCGGCGAGGAAGGCCGCGGCATCCTGGTGCTGCTGGCCGAACGCGAAGCCCCGCATCACTTGCTCGAGCAGCTCGCCCTGCTGGACCAGTCCGGGCCAACCTGGCAGACCGCGCGGCCCGCTTTCGCGCAACGCGCGCTGGGCGTAGGCGCACAGATCCTGCGCGACCTCGGCGCGCGCAAACTGCGCATGCTGGGCGTGCCGGTGCCCTACCGCAACATCGCGGGCTTCGAGCTGGAGGTGACCGGGTTCGTGCCGCCGGGCTGAATCAGCGCGGGCAGTCTGCCGCCAAGGATGACCTGGCGGATGCTGCGAGACACCCATGCTTGCCTGGCTTCGCCCGCATGCCTTGGCAGCACAGCCAGGTCCAGCACACCAACACCGAACACGACGGCAGCCCCCGCGCACAACCCCGCTTACACCCCCTTCAAATCCTCCTCGGCAAACACCTCCTCCGCCATGTGAAAAGCCGAATTGGCCGCCGGCACGCCGCAATAAATAGCGGTCTGCAAGAGCACTTCCTTGACCTCGTCGCGGCTGACCTTGTTGTTGGCCGCGGCGCGCAAATGCAGCTTGAGCTCTTCGCCGCGGTTAAGCGCCACCATCATGGCGATGGTGATCAAGCTGCGCAAATGGCGCGGCAGGCCTTCGCGGGTCCAGATCTCGCCCCATGCATAGCGCGTGATCAGGTTCTGGAATTCTTCGGTCAGCGGGTTGAGCTTGGCCAGCGAGCGATCCACGTGAGCGCTGCCCAGCACCGCGCGGCGCACGGCCAGGCCAGCCTGGTAGCGCTCGCCATCGTTGGCGGGGCGGCCCGCGGCTTGTTGCGCATCGCCGCCCAGGAAGTCCAGCAATGCCTCGGTGAAGCGCGCGGGCTGTTCGCGGTTGGACAAGTGGGCCGCTTCCAGCTCCAGATAACGCGCGCCCGGAATGGCGTCGGCCAGGGCGCGCCCTTGCTCCGCGGTCGTGGACGGGTCCGCGCTGCCGGCAATCACCAGCACCGGCACGGGAATCGTCTTGACCGCTTCGCGCAGGTCGGCGTCGCGCACCGCAGCGCAGTTGGCGGCATAGCCCCGGGCATCGAGGCCGGTCAGCACCTGGCGCAGGTCGTCCAGCTGGTTGCCGGCGGCGCTGACGAAGGCAGGCGTGAACCAGCGCTGCAACGAGCCTTCCACCAGCGGCGTCATGCCGTCGCGCAGCACGCCTTCGATGCGCGTGTTCCACGCCTCGTGCGTGCCGATCCTGGGCGCGGTGTTGGCCAGCACGATGCGGGTGAAGCGCTGCGGTGCGTTCACGCCCAGCCACATGCCGGTGAGGCCGCCCATCGACAAGCCGCAGAAGGCAGCCTTCTGGATCTGCAAGGCATCCATGAGGGCGATGACGTCGCTGCCCAGTTCCGCCACGCTGCTCGGGCCCGGGGGCAATGCGGACCGCCCGTGGCCGCGGGTGTCGTAGCGCAGGATGCGGAATTGCTGGCCCAGCGCTTCGACTTGCGGCGCCCACATGGTGTGGTCAGTGCCCAGCGAGTTGGAGAAGATGAGGACGGGCGCGGATGCCGGGCCTTCCAGCGTGTAGAAGAGGCGGTTGCCGGCGTGGGTGATGAAGGGCAAGGTGGTCTCCAGGGAATTCGGTTTGCGGTTCAGTTACGTTACGTGTTCTTCGTGTGTTCTTGGTGTGTCCTTCAAGCGCCCGTGGCTGGGTTCCCAGGGCGCTCAATGCTGGCCTGGCCGGCTTCGTGCCGCCAGGCCGCCAGGACCGCATCGACGAATCCCGCCGCCTGCCCGGCATAATTGGCCGGATCGCAGACCCGGTCCAGCGCCGCCGCATCCATCAACCCCGCATGCGCTGCGTCCTCGGCCAGGGTCGCGCCCAGGGCTTGGCGCAATGTCGTGCCTTCGGCCACGGCCCGCCGGCAGGCGCCTTCCACCAGATGATGCGCGGGCAGCCGGCCAATCTTGCCGCCGAGCTCCAGCATGGCGGCTTCCGCCAGGATCAGCCCGTGCGTCACGCCCAGGTTGGCGCGCATGCGCGCGGCATCCACCTGCAATCCGCCCACCACTTCCAGCATCTGCCGCAATGCCCCGGCTGCCAGCGTGACGATTTGCGGCAAGGTATCCCATTCCGCCTGCCAGCCGCCCAGCGCGCGCTCGTGCTCCTGCACCATGCCGGCCAGCATGGTCGCCACCAGCGGCGGCACGCGCACGGCGGCGGTGAGCACGGCGGCGCAGCCAACCGGGTTGCGCTTGTGCGGCATGGTGCTGGAGCCGCCGCGCCCCGGGCCGGTGGGCTCCGCGACCTCGGCGACTTCCGTTTGCATCATCAGCGACACGTCGCGGGCGATCTTGCCCAGCGAGCCGGTGAGCATGCCGAGCGTGGTGGCTACCTCGACCATGCGGTCCCGGTAGGCATGCCAGGGCGTGGGCGCCACCGCCAGCGAGAGCGCACTGCCAAGCGCCGTTGCCACTGCCGGCGCCGCGGCGCCCAAGCTAGCCAGCGTGCCGGCGGCGCCGCCGAATTGCAGCGTGGCAGCCTGCGCGCGCGCGGCGTCGAGGCGGCGCAGGTCGCGGCGCAGGGCATCGAGCCAGCCGGCGGCCTTGAGGCCAAAGGTAGTGGGCAGCGCGTGCTGCAGCCAGGTGCGCGCCACCATCGGCGTGTCGCGGTGCTGCGCGGCGAGCGCCGCGCAGGCATGGCCGAGGGCCTTGAGATCGGCGTCGACCGCCTGCAAGGCTTCACGCAACTGCAGCACCATGCCGGTGTCGATCGCGTCCTGGCTGGTGGCGCCCCAGTGCACGTAGCGCGCGGCTTGCGCGTCGCGCGCGGCCACGCGGGCGGTGAGCTGCCTGACCAGAGGAATGGCAAGGTTGCCGCCTGCCACGGCGGCGGCGGCCAGCGCATCGAAGTCGATCTCGCCGGCGCGGCAGGTGGCGGCGATCGCCTCGGCGGCGTCCGCCGGGATGACCCCGCAGCTGGCTTCGGCGCGCGCCAGCGCGGCTTCGAAATCGAGCATGCGCTGCACGGTCGCCGTATCGGAGAAAGCGGCCAGCGTGGCGGCGCTGCCGAACATCGGGTCGGTCAGTCGGGATGAAGTCGGCATCGATTCAGATTCGCATCGGCATGGAAAAACCCCAGCGCCGGGCCACGATGGGTCCGGCGCCGGGGCTCGGTTCAGCGCGGGCGCGCTGGCAATGGCTGCGCGCGGGATCAGATGTCGAAGAAGACCGTCTCGTCCTGGCCTTGCAGCACGACCTGCCATTGCAGCCTGCCTGCGCCTGCCTGCTGCGCCACCAGCGTGTGGCGGCGCGCGGCGGGCACCTGCGACAACACCCAGTCGCGTGCGTTGGCCTGCGCTTCGTCCGGGAAGTATAGGCGCGTGGACAAGTGCTTGAGCAGGCCGCGCATAAACAGCGAGACGACGATATGCGGCGCCTGCGGCTGGCCGTCGGGGCCGGGCACGGGGCCTGGCTTGACGGTGACAAAGCGAAAGCTGCCGTCGGGCCCGGTCGGCAGCCGGCCAAAACCGGTGAAGCCAGGCACCAGCGCCGTCTCGGCGCCGTCGCGCGCATCGTCGGGGTGGCGGTAGCGGCCGGCCGGGTTGGCTTGCCAGATTTCGACCATGCCGTCGGGCACGGGATCGCCCTTGCCGTCGATCACGCGGCCTTCGATCACGATGCGCTCGCCCGTCAGCTCACTCGCCTCGGCGGTCAGGTCGGCGCGGTCAAGGCCGGACAGGCCGATATGCAGGTAGGGTCCAACGGTCTGGGATGCGGTGGCGTACAACATGGCTTACTCCATCGGCGTGGCATCGCGGCCACGCAGCACGATATCGAAACGGTAGCCGAGCGCGTACTCGGGGACCGTGGTTTCCCAGTCGAAGGTGGACACCAGGCGATCACGCGCCTTGGCGTCGGGCACGCAATTGAAGATGGGATCGAAGGCGAGCAGCGGGTCGCCCGGGAAATACATCTGCGTCACCAGCCGCGTGGCATAGGCGTTGCCGAACAACGAGAAATGGATATGCTGCGGCCGCCAGGCGTTGTGGTGGTTACGCCAGGGATAGGCGCCAGGCTTGATGGTCTTGAACTGGTAACGGCCCTGCGCGTCGGTCACCGCGCGGCCTTCGCCGGTGAAATTGGGATCGAGCGGCGCGTCGTGCTGGTCCCGCTTGTGCACATAGCGGCCGGCGGCATTGGCCTGCCAGACCTCGATCAGCGCGTTCGGCACGGGACGGCCGTTTTCATCGAGCACGCGGCCGCTGACCAGGATGCGCTCACCGATGGGTTCGCCGGCGTGGCCGGCGGTGAGGTCGCTGTCGCCGTTGCGCACGAACTCGGCGCCGAACAGCGGGCCGGTGACCTCGGACAAGGTCTGGTTCAGCGCCACCAGCGGCTCGTTGGGCGAGCGCAGCGCCGTGGAACCGTAAGGGTCAAAGCGGTATTCCGGCTGGGTGTCCCAGTAGTGGCGGCGATATTGCGCCAGCCCTGGTGGCAGCTTGATGGGCGAGTCGGCCATGATACGTGTCTCCGTGGGGTGGAATTTTCATTACTTTATTTGCTGTTAAAGCGCATGTATATTGAGTTTTTCGACTATTTGCATAACTTTTAGATATGCAGCCAACCTTCCGCAACCGTGTCCGCCTGCGCCACCTGCATTGCTTCGTGGCCGTGGCGCAAACCCAGCACCTGGGCCAGGCCGGGGAGCAGCTGGGCCTCAGCCAACCCGCCGTATCCAAGACCCTGACCGAGCTGGAAGCGCTGCTTGGCGCACGTTTGCTGGCCCGCGGCCGGGCGGGCACCGAGTTGACCGAGCTGGGCCAGCGATTCCTGCGCCACGCCCTGCGCGTGCTGGAGGACCTGGACGAAGCCGCAGTAAGCGTGACCGGTGCGCACGCTGCGGGGCTTGAGCACATCCGTGTCGGCGCCCTGCCCAGCGTCGTGCCCGACCTGCTTCAGGAAGCCGTACTGGCCTTTCGCCGCACGCATCCGGACGTGGGCCTGGCGGTGCAGACAGGCATGAACCGCACGCTGATCGACGGGCTGAAGGCCGACGTGCTCGATATCGCCATCGGCCGCATGGACAATCCCACGGTGATGGAGGGTCTCTGGTTTGAAATGCTGGATGCGGAGCCACTGCTGCTCGCCGTGCGCAAGGGCCACGCGCTGGCGAAAGCGCCCCCTTCCATGGCGGAGATCATGGCTTGCCAGCTGGTGGTGCCCGCGCAAGGCTCGGCGCCACGGCACAGCGCCGAGAGCCTGCTGGCCCGGCACGGCTTCATGCTGCCACCGGGCGTGCTGGAAACCTCGGACGCTTACCTGGGCCAGCTGGTCGCCCTGAAATCCGACGCCATCTGGCTGGCGCCGCGCTGCGCCATGCGCCAGGCGCTGGAAAGCGGCGAGCTGGTGCTGCTGCCCGTCTCCGGCCAGGGCAGCGAGGAACCGGTCGGGCTGTTGCGCCAGGGCGGCCGCGAGCTAGGCGCCGCCGCCGAGGCCTTTGTACAGGACCTGCGCGAGCGCGCCGCGGCACGCTCGCACGGGCTGGCTGGCAAAACCAAGGCGTAACCAAGACAAAATCAAGGCATAACCAAGACATAACCGGCGGCTACATCTCCGTCGCATCCTCGACGCCCTTGCCGGCCGGACGGGCCACGTCCGGGGACAGTTGCAGGAAGATCCAGGCAGAAGCCGAGGTAATCAGCCCCACACAGATAAACGTGGCATGGAACGCCGGCAGCGCGCTGGTGGCGCCGTGCCGGCCGAAGGTGCCCTGGAAAGTCGCCAGCAACGCGCCGGCTGACGTCACCGCCAGGCTCATCGACAGCATCTGCACCATCGACAGCAGGCTGTTACCGCCGCTAGCCCCGGCCGTGCCGAGGTCCTTCAGCGTGACCGTGTTCATGGCGGTGAACTGGATCGAATTGACCATCCCGAACAGCGCCAGCTGCACCAGTACCAGCGCCAGCGGCTGGGTGGGCGAGATCAGCGCGAACGACGCCATCGCCAGCCCCACCAGGAAGGTATTGGTGACCAGCACCTTGCGATAGCCATGACGCTCGATCAGGCTCGTGGCAAGCCGCTTGGACGCCATGCCCGCCGCCGTGATCGGCAGCATCATCATGCCCGCCTGGAACGGCGAGTAACCCAGGCTGACCTGCAGCGTCAGCGGGATCAGGAACGGCATGGCGCCGTTGCCGATGCGCGCAAACAGGTTGCCCAGCAGCCCCACGCTGAAGGTATGGATGCGAAACAGCCGCAGCGCAAACAGCGGCCGCCGCCGCCGCGAGGCATGCAGGACATAAGCCGTGAGTGACGCCATGCTGGCAATCAGCAGCATCAGCACGGTGGCATGCTCGAAGCCAAGCTCCGCCAGGCCATCCAGCGAAAACGAAATCGTCAGCATCGAGATCGCGAGCAACAGGTATCCGCTCAGGTCGAACGCCGCCACCCCGTGCAGGCGCGCGTTGGGCATGTAGCGCATGGTGGCCAGCCCGCCCAGCAGCCCCACCGGCACATTGATCAGGAAGATCCAGTGCCAGGAAAAGGTCTGGGTCAGCCAGCCCCCCAGCGTCGGCCCGATCAGCGGCCCCACCATGCCCGGAATCGCCACAAAGCTGAGCGCCTGCAGGTACTGGTCCCGCGGGAACGTGCGCAGCACCGCCAGCCGCCCCACCGGCAGCAACATCGCGCCACCCACGCCCTGCACCACCCGCGAGACCACCAGCCAGGTCAGGCTATTGGAATAGGCGCAAGCCAGCGAGCCTGCGACAAACAGCACGATAGCCGTCTGGAAGATGGTGCGGGTACCAAAACGGTCCGCCAGCCAGCCCGACGCCGGAATGATCACCGCCATGGTCAGCGAGTAGGCAATGATCACCGACTGCATCCGCAGCGGGCTCTCCCCCAGGCTCCTGGCCATCGAAGGCAACGCCGTGTTGACGATCGTGGAATCCAGCGTCTGCATGAAGAAACCGATGGCGACCACCCACAGCATGATCCTGCGGATGTGGTCGTCGGCGGTGGCTGAGGTGGGGGGGGAAAGAGGCGTGTCTTGCATCGGGATGGGCGGGCCCCGGCACGCAGGTGCGCCGGGACGATCCGCTGGGTCGCGTTCCGTAGCAGTGTAGCGGAGCTGGATGGCGGCGCGCGCGAATTCCGGGACGGCCCCGCTCCAGCCACAGGCCTGGCCGGCGGCCTCGGATCATCCAGCGCGTCATGCCATGCCACCCGGGACGGATGAAATCGGCGATTCGGAAATTTCCGTCCTCATTTTCGTACCTGTCCGATTTCAATCCGAATCTCGGCTCGGTATCGTGGATCTGGCCTGGGCTTAGTCCAGCCTCGCCCAAGCGTCAACGCGCTTGCATACCCGACTTCTCTCAAGACGCAGGATGAACAAAAATATCCATCGCCTGGTTTTCAACGCTGCGCGCGGCATGCTGGTCGCAGCCCCCGAACATGCCGCGGGGCGCGGCAAGGGCCGCCAGGGCAACGCCGGGCGCGGCGGCCAGGGCTCGGTGCTCGTGCCCGCTTTCGTGCCAGCATTCGTGCCGGTGCTATGGCTCACCGCGTTGACAGCCTCGATGATGGGCTTGCCGGTGTTGCTGGACCAATCGGCGCACGCGCAATCCCTGCCGATTCAGGTGGACAAGCAGGTGCCAGGGCAGCGTCCTATGGTGGGCGTGGCGGCCAACGGCGTGCCGGTCGTCAACATCCCCCCGCCCAGCCGTAACGGCGGCACCAGCGTGAGTCATTTCATTCAGTACAACGTCGGCCCGTCCGGCGTTGTACTGAATAACAGCGGGGCCAACAGCCAGACGCGGATTGCGGGCTGGGTCCAGGGAAACACCATGCTCGGCAACGGGCACGCCAGCAACATCGTGGTCCAGGTCACGCAGCCGAACCCCTCCCGATTGCTTGGCGCGCAAGAAATCGCCGGGAACCGCGCCAATCTGATCCTGGCCAATCCGGCGGGGTTGCATTGCTCGGGCTGCGGGGCGATCAACGCGGACCGCTTCACGCTTTCAACCGGACGTCCGGTGTTCGGCGCCGATGGCAGCCTGGCCGGCTTCGACGTGCGGGGAGGCAACATCGGCATCGACGGACAAGGCTTGTCCAGCCCGCAGGCGCAGGTCGATCTGCTGGCGCGCTCGATCCAGGTCAATGCGCAGCTGTGGGCCAGGCACCTGAATGTGGTCGCGGGTGCCAACCAGGTCGGCTACGAAACCCTGAATGCCACCGCGCAGGCGGGCAACGGCCCTGCCCCGCAGTTCGCGCTCGACGCCTCGGCGCTGAGCGCCATGTACAGCGGCGCAGTCAGATTGATCGGCACCGAACGCGGTGTCGGCTTTCATCTCGGCGGCGGCGTCACCGCCCGCTCCGGCGACATCGTGGTGGACAACAACGGCGACGTGCGTATCGTGCCAGGCGGCCGCCTGCAAGCCGAGGGCAGCGCCTCCCTCGCCGGCGCCAGCATCGACAACGCGGGCACCATCACCACGCGCGGCGGCATTGCCGCGGCCACGCCGGGAGCACTGAGCAACAGCGGCACGCTGGCCGCCGGCACCGATCTGCTGGCCCGGGCCGAGCGCATCGCCAACAGCGGCACCATCGGCGCGGGCGTCGATGCCAACGCCAGCGTGACCGGCGCGGGTACGGCCCATCTCGCCGCGCGCACGGCCATCCAATCCCATGGCACCATCGTGTCCGGCGCGAACACCAGGCTGTCGGCCCCCACGCTGGACCTGTCGAACGGCAAAGTCGTTGCGCACGACGCCGCCTATCTGTCGGCGGCGGGCGACATCCGCCACCAGGACACGCGGCTGGAAGCCAATGCCGTACAGGTCGACGCCGGCGGCACCGTGGACAATCGCGGCGGCGCCATCGTCGTGGGCACCCATGGCGGAGCCGTCCAGGGCGCAAACATCCTGAACCAGGATGGCGCCATCACCAGCAGCGGCACACTCGGCGTGGACGCGGCGCAGGCCGTGGACAACACCGGCGGCACCATCGCCGGGACCCGCGCCACCACGGTCGCGGCTGCCGGCACCGTCAATCGCGGCGGCATGATCGCGTCGGTGCAAGACCAGCTACGGATGACCGGCGCGCTGGACAACACCAGCGGCAAGATCGTGGCAGGCGGCCCGCTGGACATGACCGGCGACAGCCTCACCAACACTGGCGGCCAGGTCGCGTCGAACCGCGATGCAACGCTGCGCATCGCGGCCACCCTCGACAACACGGCGGGCTTCATCCATGCCGGTGGCACCCTGGACGCGCAGGCGGGCGCCATCCTCAACCGCGACACCCTGCACGGCACCGACGCCGCCCCGAAGGGCATGGAGGGCGCCAGCGTCAGGCTGTCTGCCCATGCCATCGACAATGCCCAGGGCGCGCTGCGCGCCGACGCCTCGCTTGACGCCGATGCCGCGACGCTCGGCAACACCGGCGGCGAAGTCGCCTCCGGAGGCACGGCGCAACTCGATGTGCAGGCCATCACCAACACCGGTGGCTTGCTGGCAGCCAACCAGGCGCTGGGCATCAAGGGCAACAGCCTCACCGGGGATGGCTCGCTGCAATCCCATACGGGCGACGTCACCGCGATCCTGCAAACCGATTTCCATAACACCGGCACGGTGACCGCCGCACGGGATCTCAACCTGCTGATCGAGGATGCCCAGGGCAATGCCACGGGCGATATCACCAATGCTGGCAAGCTGCTGGCGGGCCGCGACGCCGACGTCCACGGGCGCAACGTCACCAACGCGGGCGAACTGTCCGGCCGGGCCTCCAGCACCGTCCGCGCCGATGGGGCCGTGCTCAACAAAGGCCTCATCGACGGCGGCGCCGTGCGCATCCTGGCCGGCACCACCGTCACCAACATCGACCGCATCTATGGCGACTCGGTGGCCATCGGCGCCGGCCGGCAACTCCTGAACGACGTCAGCGCCGCCACCGGCCAGGGGGCCGTGATCGCCTCGCGCAGCGGCGGCGTCGAGCTGGGCGCCCCGGAGATCGTCAACCGCGAGCACGCGCTGGTCTACTCGTCGCAAGACCTGAACGTGGGCCGCGCGCTGGATACCAGCGGCAAGGCGACCGGCCAGGCCGATATGCTTATCAACGCGTCGGCCACCATCGAGGTGGCGGGCAGCGCCAACTTCAACGTTGCCGCCCTTGCCAACCGCAACGAGCACTTCCGCACCGAGCGTACCGATACCGGGACCGTGCACGCGTTCTACTACCGGCTCGACGGCAGCGCCGAAAAGATCGACCCAAGCACCGCGATGCTCGTGCTGCCAACCGCATCAGGCGCCATATATGGCCACATCGCCAGCCGCGGCGACGACCTGGCCTACCTCGGCGATGACGACTACAAGCGCCTGCTCCTGCCTTCGGCGCGGTACCCCTTCAGCGTGTTTGGCCCCCCGTTCGACTGGGCGCGCCAGGCCGATGGCACACCGGGACAGAGCGACAGCCGCTCATCCGGCCCAAACTGGCCCGTGGGCCTGGCAATGCTGCCGTTCGCGCCCGACGCGCATGGCAGCCTCGAAGCCGATCATTTCGTCTACAAGGCCGACGACCCGATCTGGGACAAATTCGGGATGGCCCGGCCCGGCGCGCTGCCGCCCGTACCCTCCCCCTGCCCGGATGGATCGCCAGCGGCCTGCCAGACGCAGTACCGGGCCGCCCTGCTTGCCTACCAAGCCGCAAAGGCTGCCAGCAAACCGCTTTACGAAGCCCTGAATGGCAAGATCCAGGCATTCAACAGCGACTATCAGGGCCGGCTGGTGAAGTCCTGGACCATCGAACGGCGCGAGACCCGCGTGCAGGACGAGGTTGTCGTCCACACCGATCCCGCCCGCATCCTGGTGGGCGGCAACGCCAGCTTCACTGGCGCGGTCACCAACGACAAGAGCCAGATTCTCGTTGGCGGCACGCTTGCTGCCGGTGGCGCAAGCGGCGGTGTCAACAACCTTGCGCACGATGCGATACGCATCGAGGATACGACCGGCACCAGCCAATACACCCGCCCGTGCGGGCGCGACCGCTGCTACGACACCATGGGCGTGCCGGCGGTGCACCTGGAGATTCCGACTCAGCTCGCCAAGGGTGAAGCGCTGGATTACCAGGTTGTGAACGGCACGGGCACGATCGTGGCGGACAAGACCGGCACCGGCCCGATCGCCACCGCGCCGACCCTCACGCAGATCCCGCTCGGCACCGGGGCCGCGGGCCTGCTGGGCGGCGACGTCATCCGGGCCGTCTCGCCGTCGCTGGCGATGCCCGACAATGCGCTCTTCAAGATTCGCGGCGAGCCGGGCACGCCTTACCTGATCGAGACCGACCCGCGCTTCACCAACCAGCGCCAGTGGCTGTCCAGCGATGTCATGCTCACGCAACTGGGCCAGGACCCCACCCACGTGCTCAAGCGCCTGGGCGACGGCTACTATGAAGCCCGCCTGGTGGCCGATGCCGTGATGCTGGGAACCGGCCAGCGCTTCGTGGGCGACTACACCGACAACGAGGCGCAATACAAGGCGCTGATGCAATCGGGCGTGGCGTTCGGCAAGCAGTTCCACCTCAACGTGGGCACCGCGCTGACGGCGGACCAGATGCGCGCGCTCACCACCGACATCGTGTGGCTGGTCGAGAAGACGGTCACCCTGAAGGACGGCACCACCCAGCGCGTGCTGGTGCCGCAGGTCTACCTGAAGGTGCGCGCGGGCGACCTCAAGGGTGACGGCACGCTGATGGCCGCGCGCGATACCGTGATCCAGACCGATGGCGACGTGAAGAACACGGGCACCATCGCCAGCCGCAATGTGACGCTGATGGATGCCGCCAATATCCACAACAGCGGCGCGCTGTCGGCGAGCGTCATGGGGCTGAGCGCCAGGCAGGACATCAACAATCTCGCCGGCCATATCACGACGGGCCAGCTGGCAGCCATGGCAGGCCGCGACATCAACCTGACCACCACCACCGCCTCCGGGGCCAGCGGCAGCGGCGACCTCGCGGGCAGCCGCACCGTGATCGCGGGCGTCTCCAGCGTGGCCGCCGACAACGCCACCTTCGTGGCCGGGCGCGACATCAACACCAAGGCCGCGAACATCCAGGCCACCGGCAGCCTGGGCATGGCGGCGGGCCGTGACATCCACCTTGGCACGGTCGAGGTCAGCGAATCAGAACGCCTCTACAAAGACGCAAAAAACAATGCGGCGGTATCGCGCAGCACGGAAATCGGCACGCAGGTCACGGCGGGCAAGAACACAACCCTGAGCGCCGGGCGCGACGTGAACGCCACCGCCGCATATGTGAGCGCGGACGGCGCGCTGGCCGTGGGCGCGGGACGTGACATCAACGTCAAGGCCGGTCAGGCATCGAGTTCCGTGCGCGACGAGCACGCCTACCAGGAAAGCGGCTTCCTGTCGAAAAAGTCCACCCATGTCATTGATGCCAACAGCCAGACCGAGGCGCTCGGCAGCACCTTCTCCGGCGACACCGTGGCCATGGCGGCAGGACGTGACCTGGCCGTCGCCGGCAGCACCGTGGCGGCCACGCACGACGTGAACCTCGGCGCGGGGCGCGACCTGACCATCGGCACCACCGAGACCACCTCGTCCGCCCACACCTACAAGGAAGAGACCAAGTCAGGGTTCGGCGCCACCGGCTCCGGCCTCTCGTACGGCAAGCGCGCCCAGAAGGACACCACCAACGACAACGGCACGCGGCAGGCGGGGAGCCTGGTCGGCAGCACGGACGGCAGCGTGCGCATGAACGCGGGCAGTACCCTTACCGTCACCGGCAGCGACCTGATCGCCAGGCAGGACATCACCGGCGTGGGCGCGGATGTCAACATCGAAGCCGCGCAGAACCGCCAGCACCACGACGAAACCCACGAGGTCAAGCAAAGCGGCTTCACGCTGGGCGTGTCGGGGGGAGCCATCGGCGCGGCCATTACCGCCGGAAACAAGATCAACGCGGCCAGTCAAAGCCAGGACGGCCGCGCGTCCGCACTGTGGGGGATCGCCGCCGCGCGCGACGTTGCCGACACCGGCAGCGCACTGGCGCAGGCCGGCGGCAACCCGCTGTCAGGCGCCGCCGTGACGCTCTCCTGGGGCACCAGCCAGAGCAAGCAGACCATGACGCAAGACGCCACCAGCCACAACGGCGCCAACGTATCGGCAGGCGGCACCGCAGCCTTCGTCGCGACCGGCGTGGATGCCAACGGCAACCAAACGGCGGGCAACCTCAACATCACCGGCTCGAACATCGACGCCAACAAGGTCGCGCTGGGAGCCAGGCACGATATCAATATCGTCTCCGCCACCGACACCAACGAGAGCCACAGCACCAACAAGTCCAGCAGCGCCAGCGTCGGCGTGTCGTATGGCCTTGGCCCCGACAACGCCGGCTTCGGCGTATCGGCCTCCGCCTCCAGGGCGAAGGGCAACTCGGACAGCCGGGGCGTCTCGCAAACCAACAGCCATGTGAGCGGCCGCGAGTCCGTCACCCTTCTATCGGGTAACGACACCAACATCCTCGGCGCCACGCTCAGCGGCGGCAAGGTCATCGCAGACGTGGGCGGCAACCTCAACATCGCCAGCCGCCAGGACACCGAAGAAACGCGCGCCAGGCAGGAAAGCATCAGCGGCGGCTTCAGCATCAGCCAGGGCGGCGGGTCCGCCAGCTTCTCCGCATCCAAGGGCAAGGCCAGCGGCAGCTATGCCAACGTCAGCGAGCAGTCCGGCATCCATGCCGGCAAGGACGGCTTCGATATCACCGTCAAGGGCAATACCGACCTGAAGGGCGCAGTCATCGCCAGCGAGGCAGGCAAGGACAAGAACAACCTGACCACCGGCACGCTCACCTGGACCGACATCGCCAACCACTCGGACTACAGCGCGACTTCCGCAGGCCTCTCCGCAGGCGGGGCCTTTGGCGCACCCAGTGGCCAAAGCAACAGCGGCCAGGCCTCCGGCAAGAACACCGGCGGCATCAACCCGATGATTCCGCAGCACGAAAGCGGCAGCCAGGACGGCCTCGCACGCAGCGCAATCGCCGAAGGCACCATCACCATCAACGACCAGGCCAGCCAGAAGCAAGACCTGGCCAGCCTGAAGCGCGACACCGCCGGCACCAACAGCACGGTCGGCAAGAACCCCGACCTGAACCAGGTACTGAACAAACAATCCGACATGATGGCCGCCGCCCAGGCCGCCGGCGAGGCGGTAGCCAAGACCGTGGGTGACCTGGCCGGCGCCAAGGAGAAACAGGCCCGTGCAAACGCCAAAGCCGCCCGCGACGCCGGAGATACCCAACTGGAAAGCAAATACCTCGCCGACGCGCAGAACTGGGAGGAAGGCGGCAACTACCGCGCAGCGCTGCACGCCGCCGGCGGCGCGCTGGTTGCAGGACTCGGTGGCGGCAACGCCCTGGCCGGCGCCGCAGGCGCGGGCGTGTCGTCCCTGGCCGCGCCCAAGCTTCAAGCGCTTGGCAATGCGGTGTCAGAGAGCATCGACACTGGCAACGCCGGGTTGAATGAAGCGCTCGGCAATGTGGCGGCGAACATCGCAGCGGGTGGCGTTGGTGCCATCGTGAGTGGTGGGTCGGGTGCGGCGACGGCGGCGAATGTGGATCGGTTCAATCGGCAGTTGCATCAAAGCGAGTATGACTTCGCCAAGAAGAACGCCAAGGTCGTCGCACAGAAGCTCGGGATTTCGGAGCAGGAGGCCGAGGGCCGGATTGTGGCAGAGATCCTTCGTAATTCCGACAAGCAGACAGCGGAAGCCACTGGCGGAAAGTATGATAATCAGATTAGAAGCATATTGGGATGCGGAAATTTGAATTGTTACGGCTCTACCAAAGATGAGAACTATGCCGACCATGACTACAATCGACAGTACATCATGGCTAATCCGGACTCCTACAAAAAAGGAATGACGCAAATTGGAAATGGCATGACAAGGACCGAGTACGATGCAACAAACTTCAAAAAAGACCCTATTGGAAATATAGTTGCTCGTGCTGGCGGCGGAATCTTTGCTGGAGTAGTGCTTGGACCAGAGATTCTTGCGTCAAAAGTTGGTGCAGGTCTCATTGGCGCCAGTGTTAGTGCGGCATCCCAGTATGTCCAGAACGGCTCCATCAATCCGGTGGATGTGGGGGTTAACTTTGTCACTGGTACATCCGGCGCTTACGGTGGATTCTGGTGGAATTTCGGCGTAAATGCCGCTGGAGGGGCGGCCAATACAGCAATCAACAACTCTCTTCATAACAAGAACGATTCTATAACATTCGGAGCAATATCAAATGCAACCACAGCAGGAATCGGATTTGGAATTGGTAAAATAGCCGAACCGTCAATTGGTAGCGCCCTCAGATCCACGCTGACCAGAGGAGATTTAGCACCTGCAGGTACCTGGCTAGGAACACCAGTGTGGAGCATGTTTGGAAAAAATTCCTCACCTGCAATTGGCTCATCCATTGGCGGCGGCGTTGCGACCGAGGCGGCTAGTTCCGCGATCAATAATATCAACTCAAACCACAAAAACAAACGATGAAGAGATTATTATTTGTTTTTTTAATACTTATATTTTTATCAATTACTTGCATGACCCTGATCAAGGTATCCATTGTACTACTAGCACAAATTTGGTATGACGGAAAATATCAATGGAGCATGGCGGATCTTGAATTCATTTTAATCAGGGGACTACTTATGGGGTCCATTTTCTGCATCATCTGCTATATCCGATACAAGAGAAGTTAACAACACACATTCGAATTTTTCGACACTGACACTCAATAAATTATCTCAAGCTTGACACCACAAAAAATAATATAGCGAAATGAAAGAAAATTTCCGACCCATCTTGGCATATCTCACAGTATGCCTAATAACATTTTCATTGGGAGGTTTATTCTTTGAGCTTATATTTTTTCCAGCAATTGCATGGATCAATGGATACCATGGATATTTTCCGCCTGGATGGGATCGAGTTTTTTCCTGGCTAAAATTCATTTTATTTTCTAGCCTAGTTTGTGGATTAGGATATTGGTATTACGAAAAAAAAATGTTTAGCAGGTAGTTCAGCACGTAGCCACTTCAACGGATAAGCGACTTCCGCAGGCCTCTTCGCAGGCGGGGCCTTTGGCGCACCCAATGGCCAGAGCAACAGCGGCTCGATTGCGCAAGGGGGGGCGGGTCTTTCATTCCCGGAAAAGAAATGAAAAAATGAGCAGAAAACTGGATGAACTATTGCGAGAACGAACATGGCGCGGCGTTTTCAGCAGAGCTGTTTGCACAATCTCTCTCGTCGTACTTGTTGCATGGCTTCCGGAAATTGTAACCTTCGGCGAAGCCACAGTTTTTAAACGGCAATTTATTATAAACGAAAACAAGTATTCAATTATAAAGATAATTTCGTGTCTATTTTTAATTATTATTATTATTCGCGAGGCTCTCACCATCAAACGTATACTAAAAAATCGCGCAAAGGAAAAACTACCCACAAGATCAATCAAAGATATCTCCAATGTGGATTGATGATAAATTCGATAGTCCCGGCTGGCAAGGAATTTCCGTTCGCATAGTCACGTGCTTTTCGATACTAATAGCAGTACGCTTTCTACGAGACGCGGTGATCTGGATCTCAGAAAACATTACAAATACTCATACAACAATAACGGATGAGCAAAATAATTCCTCCATTCTCCTTATTACAATTCTCTGTATATTCTGGCTCGCTCTGGAAGTGGTGTACATCATCCTGATTGCATTAAAAAGGCGGCGACATTGAGGCGCCTCCGTCGCCCAGGCAACGCCGGGTTGAATGAAGCGCTCGGCAAAGTCGCGGCCAATAATGCAGCGGGTGGCGTTGGTGCCATCGTGAGTGCTGGGTCGGGTGCGGCGACTCCGGCGAATGTGGATCGGTTCAATCAGCAGTTGCCACAAAGAATCCCTTGCCCGCCGTCTTTGGTGCCGCCACAAGCGGCTTTGGTCAAAAGGCTATGGGCAATACAACGAACATCATCATGACCAGGCCCATCACAGGGGGTAGCAGATGACGGAAAATATAGGAAGTAAATTGGCTGCTTGGTTCAAAGTTTGGGCCATCCGCCCGCTTTTTTACTTCATAGTGGCTAGTTTCTTCTTGCTATTCGCCATTCCAATTACAAGGTCTCATATGTTCAACATACCGTATGGTCTCCCTGTCGCAGAAGACTACATTCGTTTCGCGAAAGCATCTACGGCTCTCGCATCGATCACCACAATAGTAATTTGGTTTTCGATAGCCGCCGCGTGCCATAGCGTGTAATCCACTGCAAACTGTTAGAGTTGGCTCATCGCGCCTTGAAACTGACGATGACCTGCTTCAATCGAAAGATGCATCAAAGTTAGTTATAACTTTTGAACTAAACACGAATTTTTTATAAAAAATATTTTTGTCAAAACAACAATTACTTAGCACCACTCAACAAACTTAAAAATGAGTAAAGGACTTTTTATAACGATCGCGAAAGGCCTCCTTTCCCCTTGGATAATGCAATTACCGCTCATCGTACTTTGGCTTCTTAAATTCAATGTTACATCACGCCATTTTATTGCGATGGCTATATTCTGCTCCATATGGACCATCGGCATAGCAATTTGGTACGGAATATTGTTTAGAAAAAGATCACAAGCAAAAAATCGCGATCTTGATAACTATCTTTAGAAGATGCATTTCCGGGATACCGGGCTATCCGATGGACCAGGCCGCTCGAACTCAGTGTTCGATGCAACGATTAGGAACTTTGACACTGCGAAACTGGTGCATTTTTTGAATCATTCCCTACCGTTTTGAACGAATCAAGCGGCGCTCCTTTTTGGGATGGCGCCAAAGGGTGCCACGGTAGTCAAGGATATGAACAACGCGGAGAAAAACTGATGAACCAAAAAAGAATGATAGTGACATTGAATACCTGGTACGTCGTAGGGCTTGCGTCTGCGTTCGGCGCTGGTTGCTGGGCATTCGTTACGGCCGGCGTTTTCCGCACACTATTTAATATGGAAGAAAATACGGCGATGCTATTCATCGGCATCCCTCTTTTTGTTGTTCTGTCGATTTGGTTTTTCAGAATTCTGCCAAAGCACCTGCGCAAGGCAAAAATTCTTGGTGATGAACCTGAAAGATTCGGACCATGGTAAAGAGCCACAACGGTGACCGGCTCAACCGGCAGTGGCATCCGGATGAACAGAAATGGATCCGGAACAATTCCAATTCTTTCGTAAAGCAGCAAGGCATCTCCAAATCGGATGCAGAAATGCGCCCTTTACATCTGGGATTCCGCCAAGTCCAAGCGGGCGTGGGTTGCCAGGAGGATACCGCAGCACGCGAATTCCTCAGCCGCGCACATGGAATGCTGCCCGCCGACGGCGCCAGCGGCGCGAGGCTACATGTTCTATGCTACGGTCACTCAAAAGGGCGATCCAAACATGTTTGCAAAGTATCTCCCGCAGGATCGCATATTAATCGGTCATTTCCCAACGGGACCGCAAAAAATTCCTTACTGATGGTGGCTGTGGCTAAGTCCATTTGCCTGGTTAATTTATTTAACAAAGCTAGATCTTTAAAATGAATTGGCGGACGACATTTAATTTTCTTAATGATGCGATCGTCATTGGTTTGACGATAGTCGCATCAGGTGCATTCTATGTTTTTCTCATTCTGTGGGTATTCTTGAAGACCATCGGCCTCGATGATCAGCAAAATCAGATCAAGATTGGTGTGATCTTCATGGCCATCTATTCGATATGGGGGATAATTTATCTCCCGAAGCCCTTGCGTAAGGCAGGGTTGCTGTGTGGGGCCTTTGAGAAGCGAAATCGAAATTAATGAATCGCTGATCAATGAGGTTGTCGCTCAACCCGCAGTCTTCCTCCTGTACGCCGCCAGCGGTTACGTTCGTTCCCGAGCCGGGCAGGGATTATGACGTCTTCATGCAAACCGCCGGCAACCGCTGTTGGGTTGGCGCCAGACGCATCGACAACCAAGGCGCGGATGAGTCGATTCGCCTGGAATTGGCGCAGAAGTGTCCGACTGCGCCCACCCCTAACAATTGAGGCCACAAAAACACGTGGCCATGCAGGACGATTTCTCCGCGCAGCGGCTCGCTCAGAGCTACATGACCATGTGCGGTGATCCCGGACCAGACTCTCGCCAGCGGCGAATTGCCGGCTGCGCTTCGTAGCCGAAGGCGTCGCTGGCGGCAAGGCCGGCGACACGCCTGGCTAGTGGCGCATGGCCTTGCCAACCGGCCCAGGCACACCCACGCGCAACCTTGACCGGGCCACGAAAAACATACGCCGCCTGCCGGAGCAGGCCGCCTACCAGCAATTCCCCCCCCCACAACCACAGCCTATCCAGAACCTGGCCAAGTTCAGCGCTGAATCGATCGATTGGGAAATTTCTCCCCTCATTTTCGTATTTGTCCGATTTCAATCTGCATGAAAGCTCGGTATCGTCCGTCTGGCCTTGGCGTAGTCCAGCCTCACACATGCGGCAGCGCGCTTGCGCGTGGGTGGCATTGGCAACGAGGCCAGCGGCGCTTGCGTCAACCATGCCATCTGAAATCTGGAGTGGAGAAGATGATCCGATTTATTTTTTCACACCGGCATCGCCTGTCGATGTCGCGAAAACTTGGTCTGTTCATCCTCGCTCGCAGAGCCTCAATGCGCGATGTTCTCTGTGCACTCGATGGCACACCACTCGATTGCACACGTCATGAACATATAGCGATCTAGCCCGACCGGATCATCCGCCTCCGCATCGAATTGCCTGACATGTAAGCCGCGTCAATCCATGCCGATGAACTTCCGCAACGCGCGCCGCAAGGCGCGTGGCGTACCCCCTTTTGCCTCGCTCATCCTGACGCTGCCCGCACTGGCGGTTGCCCAGGCCCTGCCTGCATTCCCGCACACGGTCCCGCCTGTCACCCCGAACGCCGCCATCGAGCGCCGCCAGGAACAGCAGCAGGACGCTGCGCGCGAGCGTGCCCTGGCCCGTCCCGATGTGCTGACGACCTCCCCCGCCGACGCCGCCAACGCTGGTATCGCGGGACCGCTGATCCTGCCTGCCGAGTCGCCCTGCTTGCGCATCGGGACGGTGCGCTGGGAGGGTGCCGAGGACTTTGCGTGGCTCCAGGCCGAGGCGGGCATCCTGCCCACTCAATGCGTTGGCGGCAAGGGGCTGGAGGCCATCCAGAACTATTTTTCGGCGCGGCTGCTCGCCCAGGGCTACATGACCACGCGCGTGGTGATCCCGGGGCAGAATCTCGCCGGCGGCGAGTTGCGCCTGCGCGTGGTGGCCGGACGCCTCTCTGGTGTCAAGGCCGCGGCCGCGCCCGGCTGGTGGCGCATGGCCTTGCCCACCGGCCCCGGCGGGCTGGTGAACCAGCGCGACCTTGACCAGGGCACGGAGAACATGCGCCGGCTGCAGGGGCAGGCCGATGCCGGCATTGACCTGGTGCCCGGCGAGAACCCTGGTGACACGGAACTGATCATCAGGCCGGGCACCGGCAAGCGCTGGCATGCGCTCGTGACGGGCGATAACGCCGGACTGGACAACACCGGGCGCTACCAGACGGGCGGCACGCTGACGGTGGACTCGCCACTGTTCCTCTACGACAGCCTCACCCTCTCCGGCAGCACCAATGCCAATGCTGGCAACGGCGCGGCGGGGACCCGCTCTTCGGCCATCAGCTACAGCATTCCCTTCGGTTACTGGAGCGCTTTCTTCAGCGCCAACCAGTCGCGCTACCACCAGACGGTGGCGGGTTTCGAGAGCGACATCGTCTACGGCGGGCGCAGCACGCAGATCGAGGCTGGACTTGGCTACGTGCCGTTGCGCAACGCGTCGGGCAAGACGAGCCTGTACGCCAAGGTGTTCCGCAAGACCGCCAGCTCCACCCTGGACGGCATCGATATCGCCGTGCAGCACCGGGACTTCGCCGGCTTCGAGGCCGGCGCCGCGCACCGCCAGTACCTCGGCAGCACGGTGCTGGATGCCGGCGCGGCATGGCGCGCGTCGCTGCCCGCGCACTCCAGGTCGCCAGGCTTTGTGCTGGGCGAGCCCGGCTGGGATGGCAAGTCGGAGATCGTGCTGGCGAATGCCGGCCTGATGGTGCCATTCCAGGTCGCCGGGGAGCGCTTGCGCTACCAGGGCAGCCTGCGCATGCAGTACGCCCGCACCCGCATCTTGCCGTCCGACTACTTCGTCATCGGCAACCGCTACTCGGTGCGCGGCTTCGATGAGCAACTCACCCTTGCCGCCGAGAACGGCATCACCTGGCGCAACGACCTGGCCTGGCAACTCGGCAATACGGGGCAGGAGGCCTTCGTGGGCTTGGACATGGGCCATGTCAGCGGCCCCTCCGCCGGGTTCCTGGTGGGCCAGACGCTGATGGGCGCGGTGATCGGGGCGCGCGGACGCTGGGCCATGGGTGGCTACGCCGCCCTGACCTACGAGGTGACGCTCGGCAGGCCGCTCAGCAAGCCTGAGTTCTTCCGCACGCACCGGCCCAGTATCGCGGCGCAGATCGGCGTTGAGTTTTAGGCCCCGCATCCCCGGGGGTATCGCGCAGGCGACGCTCGCCCGATGGCGTGAATCGTTTGCAAGCTTGAGTAACGAAGAGGAGAAACCCGCATGAACAGAGTGACAAGTGGATCGCTATTTGCCGCGGCTGGGCTGCTCGCCCTGCTTGGCGGCTGCGCGACCGAATCATCAACCGCGTTGCCCGTGCAGAAGGTCGAGAGCGCCAGCCGCCCCTACGTCGGGGTGCGCACGCCGATCGCGGTCGGAAAGTTCGATAACCGTTCGAGCTATATGCGCGGCGTGTTTTCCGACGGCATCGACCGGCTGGGCGGCCAGGCCAAGACCGTGCTGATCACTCACCTGCAACAGACCAACCGCTTCCATGTCCTCGACCGCGACAACCTGGACGAGATCAAACGCGAGGCGGGCATCAAGAGTCAGGCGCAACGCCTCAAGGGGGCCGACTACGTCGTTACCGGCGATGTGACCGAGTTCGGGCGCAAGGAAGTGGGCGACCAGCAGCTCTTCGGCATTCTCGGCCGCGGCAAGTCGCAGGTGGCCTATGCGAAGGTCGTCCTGAACGTGGTCAATATCGTGACATCGGAAGTGGTGTTCACCAGCCAGGGCGCGGGCGAGTACGCGCTGTCCAGCCGGGAGGTCATAGGTTTTGGCGGCAGTTCCAGCTATGACTCGACCCTCAACGGCAAGGTGCTGGATCTCGCCATGCGCGAGGCCGTGACGAACCTGGTCAACGGGGTCGAGGCCGGCGCCTTGAAGCCGGGCAATCCCTGAACACCAACATCCAGAGAAAGAGGAGAAACCGTGAAGACATCATTCCGGCCGTGCCGCCTGGCGACACTTGCGCTCGCGGCAAGTGCATTACTGGCGGGCTGCGCCGCGCCAGCCAAGCCCCTGTATCAGTGGGAAAGCTACCAGCCGCAGGTCTACCAGTACTTCAAGGGAGAATCGAAGCAAGCCCAGATTGAAGCGCTTGAGCGCGATCTGCAGAAGATCATGGCGGCGGGCAATACGCCGCCGCCGGGCTACCACGCCCATCTTGGCATGCTGTACGCCGAAGCCGGCAAGGATGATCAGATGGCCCGCGAGTTCCAGACGGAAAAGACCCTGTTTCCGGAGTCGTCCGCCTATGTGGATTTCCTGATGAAGAACATCAAGCAAGGGGGAAGCAAGAAATGAAAGATCTGCTCAAACGCGCGCTTGCGCTCCTGGCCGTCGCGGGGCTGGCCGCCGGATGCGCGGCGCCACCCAAGAATGTCGACTACGCCGCCTTCAAGGAAAGCAAGCCGCGCTCGATCCTGGTGCTGCCCCCGCTGAACGAGTCGCCTGACGTCACGGCAACCTACAGCATGCTGTCGCAGGTCAGCTATCCGCTTGCCGAGGCCGGGTACTACGTGCTGCCGGTGGCCCTGGTGGATGAGACGTTCCGCCAGAATGGCCTGACGACGCCAGGTGATATCCATGCTGTCCCGCCGCCGAAGCTCAGGGACATCTTCGGCGCGGATGCCGCCCTCTACATCACGGTGACGGACTACGGGACGAAGTTCCAGGTGGTCAACAGCGCCACGGTCGTCAGCGCGAAGGCGAAGCTCGTGGATTTGCGCACAGGCGGCACGCTCTGGACCGGCGCCGCGTCGGCATCCAACAGCCAATCGGGCAACGCCGGCGGCGGCCTGGTTGGCATGCTTGTGGCGGCAGCGGTCGCGCAGGTGATCAACAGCGTGTCGGATGCGAGCTATTCGGTCGCGGGAGCAACGAGCCAGAAGCTGCTGTCGGCCGGCAGCCCGGGCGGCATCCTGTACGGTCCGCGCTCTGCCAGGTACGGCGCAGACTGATGGTGCCGCGCCGGCTGCCGCAACGCCGCAGCCGGCCGGTGGATGCCTGGCAGGCGAACAGCCCGGCCGCCACTCAGATCTCCGCCCGCAGCCCCACGAAAAACCGCCGCCCCGGCGCCGGCTCGAAATACCGGCCATTGCTCTCGTTGACGATCACCGATCCGATGTAATGCCGGTCGGCGATATTGTCGATGCGCCCATAGGCATACCAGCGCATGCGCCCCACGCGGAAGTTGTAGCCGGCGCGCAGGTTGAAGGTGGCGTAGCCCGGCGCATATTGCGTGTTGAGGTCGTCGGCGAACACGCGCCCTTCCACGCGCATCTCCACGCCCAGCGTGAGGTCGGCCACGGGCTTGTACGTGGCCTCGGCGAACAGGCTGTGGCGCGCGGTGCCGGGCAGGCGGTTGCCAGAGGCTACCGTTGCGCCCTGCGCATTGCGAAAGGCGTCGCCAAAATAGGCGTCGAGCCAGGTGTAGGCCAGGCCGGTGCCGTAGCGCTCGCCGGGGCCGTAGGTGCCGCGCCATCCCAGCTCCAGACCGCGCCGATGCACACCGTTGACGTTCTGGTAGACGGCGCGGCCGTTGTCGTTGGACAGCGGCACGATCTCGTTGTGGCTGCCGGCATCGAACACCGCGGCTTCCAGCCGTTGCCCTTTGCCTTGCCATTTGACGCCGATCTCGCCCTGGCGGCTGGTGGAGGGCTGCAGCCCGAGGTTGGTGCCGGTGCCGCCGGGGCCGTAGGCGACTTCGGTCAGCGTCGGGGTTTCGAAGCCGCGGCCAAGGTTGGCGTAGACGTTGAGCGAGTCCACCGCCTGCCAGACCACGCCGAGCACCGGGCTGACGTTGTTGTAGGTGGCGGTGCCGCTGTCGTCGGGGCTGGCGGCGGTGATGTAGTGATCGTCGATGCGCAGCTTGACCTGGCTGGCGCGCACGCCGCCGACCAGCCGCCAGGATGGATTCCAGGTCCAGTCGAACTGGGCGAAGGCGCCCAGGCTGCCGGCCTTGTCGGTTTCGTCGCGGCGCAGCGCGCCCTGCGTGCCGTTCTGGTTCACATAGCCGGTGCGCGCGTCGCGCATGCCGTCGGCGTCCAGGCCGGCGCTCCATAGCAGAGGCAGTCCGGCCACCGTGGTGTTGTGGTGCCATGACATCGCACCGCCGCCGTAGGATCTGTCGATATCCACGATGCCGCCCGCCGACGAGGGCGCGATGCCGCTGAAACCCAGGTACTGGGTGAGTTCGCGGGTGCCGCCATAGAGGCGGAATTCCAGGTTGTCCTGCTCGCTCAGCCGTTGCTCCACCAGCACGCCGCCCTGGTTCTGCCGCACGGTCTTGCCGGTATTGAACTGCGTGGCCAGCGGCACGGCCTGGCGCGGGTTGGCGTCGGCCTGGGCGCGCGTGAGGCCGAGCGGGTCCTGCGCCTGGGGCTGGTCGAAGGCGTTGAACAACAGGGTGACGCGGGTGCCGGTGACCGGCTCCGCCACCACCTTGGCGTTGAGCTGGCGGCGCCGGGCCGCGCTGTGGTCGCGGTAGCCGTCGGTCTCGAATGTCCATGCATCCAGCACGCCGCCGATCTTGTCGTTGCCGCCGCCCACCGTCACGCCGGCCATCCATTGCCCGTCGGAGCCGAATCCGCTGGTGGCGCGCGCCATCGGCGCCTTGGGCGGATCGGGCGTGAAAATCTGCACGACACCGCCCGACGCATTGCCATAGAGCTGGGCAAAGGGGCCCCGCAACACCTCGATGCGGCTGGCGTTGGTGAGATCGGCGGTGGAGGCCTGTCCCTGCCCGTCCGGCATGGTGGCGGGAATGCCGTCCACAAACAAGCGCACGCCGCGCACGCCGAAGGTGGAGCGGCTGCCAAAGCCGCGCACCGCCAGCTGCAAGTCTTGCGCGTAATTCTGCCGCTCGCGCGCGGCCACGCCGGGCACGAGCGGCAGCAGCTCGGACACGTTGATCAATGGGCTGGGCGTGCTCAGCGAATCGACGGGAACGCTGTCGATTGCGGCCGGCGCGTCAAAGCGCTTTTGCTCGGCGCGGCTGACGCTCACCACCACGTCCGGCAGCATTTCCTCGGCCAAAGCCGCGCCGGGCGCGGCGGCAAGCATCGCCGCCGCCAGGCAGCACAGGCGGTGCGAAGCCTCTGCGGAAACCGGTTTCCTGCTTCGCCCACCGCCCTTGTTGCCTGCCATATCCCTGCCTTGAGTTTGTTGATGACTTCCTTTTGCTGCTGTGCGGGCGGCCCGCCCGGCTGCTACTTGGCCATTGCCTGGGCCTTGGGCCGGATGGCGTCCGCGGTGCCCTGGATAAACGCCTTGATCTTCTCGACATCGTCCGCGCTCAGCTTGCCGGTGAAGTCCGGCATGCCGCGCGCCATGGCGGGTCCCTTGAAGATGAACTTGTCGAGATTTTGAATATAGGCAGTATTCATATAGCCGAGGTTGGGAATATTGCCGCCGCGATCCACCCCGGGCACGCCATGGCAGAGCACGCAGTTGCTGACGTAGAGCGCCGTGCCGGCCGCGACGTTGGCCGGGTCGTACTTCACGCCCGACAGCAATTCACCCGCGCGGTACTGCACGAACGCGGGCATCGGCGCCTTGCCGCCAACCGCGAAGGTGTAGACGGTGCCCGGCCCCTGCCGCTCGGTGGCGCGCTGGGCCTGCCCGTAGACGCCACCCCAGCCGACGGCGACGGACACGTACTGCTTGCCGTCCACCAGATAGCTCACGGGCGCAGCGATCACGCCGGTGCCCGTGGGCGACTCCCACAGCTTCGCGCCGGTGGCGGCGTTGTAGGCGATGAAGCGGCCATCGGCCGCGCCCTGGAACACGAGGTTGCCGGCGGTGGTGAGCGTGCCGCCGTTCCATGGCGAGACCTGCTCCTGCGTCCAGACCGCCTTTTGCTGCACCGGGTCCCAGGCGATCAGGCGCCCAAAGGGCTTGCTGGCGGGCGGTTCGGCGTTGAGGAACTTGGCCGTGTTCCATCCCACGTTGCCGTGCGGCTGGCCGGGCTGCTTGCCGTTGAACGTCCAGTTCTTGTCGTCCATCAGGTTGAGCGGCACATGCTGCGCGGGCAGGTAGACCAGGCCGGTCTGCGGGTTGAACGACATCGGATGCCAGTTGTGCGCGCCGTAGGGCCCGGGGATGGCGTCATAGGGCTTGTCGGTGGCGCGTGCCTCCGGCAGCTCGATCGGGCGTCCGTTCTGGTCGTAGCCGCTGGCCCAGTTCACATCGACGAAGTTCTTGGCCGAGATGAACTGGCCGTTGGTGCGGTCGATGACGAAGAAGAAGCCGTTCTTGGGCGCGTGCAGGATGACCTTGCGCGCCTTGCCGCCGATGTTCAGGTCGGCCAGGATCATGGGCTGGGTGGAGGTGTAGTCCCAGTTGTCGCCGGGTGTCTCCTGGTAGTGCCAGACGTATTTGCCGGTATCCGGATCCAGCGCGACGATGGAGGCCAGGTAAAGGTTGTCGCCGCCGGCCGGGCTGCGCTTGCTGCGCGACCAGGGCGAGCCGTTGCCGGTGCCCACGTACATCAGGTTGAGCTCGGGGTCGAAGGCCAGCGTGTCCCATGCGGTGCCGCCGCCTCCGGCTTCCCAGTACTTGCCGGCCGGATCCCAGGTCTTGGCCGCCTTGGCCATCGACTCGTCCTCGAACGGCTTGCCGGGGTCGCCGGGCACGGTGAACCAGCGCCATTTCTGCTCGCCGGTGGCGGCATCGTAGGCGGTGATATAGCCGCGCACGCCATACTCCGCACCGCCGTTGCCGATGATGACCTTGCCTTTGAACACGCGCGGCGCGCCGGTGATGGTGTACGAGTGGGTGCGGTCGATGATGGTGTCCTTCTCCCACAGCTTGCGGCCGGTGCCGGCATCGAGCGCGATCAGGCGGCCATCGTAGGAGGCGACAAAGACCTTGCCCTGGTACAGCGCCACGCCGCGATTGACCACGTCGCAGCAGCCCTTGTAGCCGATCGACTTGTCGACCTTCGGGTCGAAGGTCCAGATGCGCTTGCCGCTGCGGGTGTCGATGGCATGCACCACGCTCCACGACGCGCTGACGTACATGATGCCGTTGACCACCAGCGGCGTGGCTTCCACCCCGCGCGTGGATTCCAGATCGTAGGACCAGGCCAGCCCGAGGTCCTTCACGTTGTCGGCATTGATCTGCGAGAGCCGGCTGAAGCGGGTTTCCGCGTAGTCCAGGCCGTAGCTGGGCCAGTCGGGTGTCTTGGCGGCGTTGCCTTCGATGAAGGCGCCGTCGACGCTTCGGGTGACGCTACGGATGTGATCGGCGCTGGCCACCTTGGCCGGCGGCCTGGCCTGCGCCGCCGCCAGCGAGAACGCTGCCAGCCCCGCTACCAGCACTGCCAGCTTGCGTGACAGGCCCGCTTGATTGCCGGCACGCTGCGCAACGCGCGGCCAGCAGGAAACAACCCGCTTGGGTTCTTGGCTCATTGTGTCTCCTCTTTTTTTGCTTCTTCTTCGGGGGAATCTTCGGGGGAAGCCAGGCTGGTTCTATGCCAGCGGCTGGCCAATGGCGCAATGGACATCGCCCGTCGCGCCACCGGATTGCAGCAGACCTAAGAATGGCCGCAGGGGTAGGTTTTACCCACTCGGGATTACCCGCAGGGCGAACGCCCCCACCACGCGCGGCGATACCGCTCAGTAAGCCATGCAGACCGACTTGATCTCGGTATAGGCCTCGATGGCGGAGCGGCCATGCTCGCGCCCGACCCCGGAGGCCTTGTATCCACCAAAAGGCATGTTGGGGTCCACGATGTTGTGCGTATTGACCCAGACCGTGCCGGCATCCAGGCCATCGACCAGGCGCTGCACCGCGCGCAGGTCATTGCTCCAGATGCTGGCGCCCAGGCCATACTCGGACCGGTTGGCCTCGGCCAGCACGGCCTCGGGGTCGTCGAACGGCATGGCCACCACCACCGGGCCGAAGACTTCCTCGCGCACCAGCGTCAGGTCCTTGCACGCGGCGTTGGCCACCACGGTGGGCCGCACGAAATAGCCGGGGCGGTCCAGCGCGGTGCCGCCCGCGACAATGTCCGCGCCTTCGCTGCGCCCGGTGCCGATCAGCCCCATGACCTTGTCGCGGTGACGCGACGACACCAGCGGCCCCATCTGGCTGGCGGGATCGAGCCCGGAGCCCAGCACCGTGGCATTGGCCACCTTGCCCAGCCCCTCGACCACCTGGTCATAGTGGCGGCGCGCCACGTACAGGCGCGAGCCGGCCGTGCAGACCTGGCCCTGGTTGAGGAAGATGGCGCCGGCCGCGCCCTGGATGGCATGCGCGGGATCGCAGTCATCCAGCACGATGACCGGGCTCTTGCCGCCAAGCTCCAGCGACACACGGCGGATATCCTGGCCGCAGCGCGCACCGATCAGGCGCCCGACTTCGGTCGAACCGGTGAAGGTAATCTTGTTGACGCCGGGATGCGCCACCAGCGCCGCGCCGGGCACGCCGTCGCCGGTCACCACGTTCAGCACGCCCGGCGGGAAGCCCGCTTCCAGCGCCAGCTCGGCGAGCCGCAGCGCGGTGAGCGGCGTTTCCTCGGCCGGCTTGAGCACCACGGTGCAGCCGCAGGCCAAGGCCGGCGCGATCTTCCAGACCGCCATCAGCAAGGGAAAATTCCACGGCACGATGGCGCCCACCACGCCCACCGGTGAGCGCCGGGTCATGGCGCTATAGCGCGTGCCGGGGGGAAACGGCACCGATACGTCCAGCGTGCTGCCTTCGATCTTGGTGGCCCAGCCAGCCATGTAGCGCAGCCATTGCGCGCTGCCGCCCACCTCCAGGCCTTGCGAGAACGCCAGCAGCTTGCCGTTGTTGAGGGTTTCAAGCCGGGCAAGTTCGTCGCCGTGTTGCTCGACCAAGTCGGCCAGCTTGAGCAGCAGGCGCTCGCGCTGGGCCGGCATCATGGCGCGCCACGTGCCGCCGGCAAAGGCGCGCCCGGCCGCGGCCACCGCCGCATCGATATCCGCCGCACCGCCCGCAGGCACGCGCGCGATCTCCTCGCCGGTGGCGGGATCGAACACGGCGAAGGTCTCGCCAGACTCGGCCTGGCGCCACTCACCGTCGATCAGCATGGCATTGCGGATGGCCTGGTTCAGGCCGCTGCGGGCTTCCTTGGGTGCATTCATCTTCGTCTCCGGTTGGTCTTGGCGGGTGCCTTGTTATGGAGATCGAAGTTAACACCACGGCCTGATCATGGCTTGTCTGGCCGTGCACAAAGCTTGTCGATGCGTGCAAAGCGTGGGAAAGGCTGAAGCCAAAGCCAAAGCCAATGGCCAATGGCCAATGGCCCTTGGCACCCCAACGCCGCAACGAGCGCCCGCCCTCGCCACCGGCCTGTAGTGGTCAAACCAGCGGGAGCAGAATCGACATCGTCAGCCCAACGATTCGGCGTAGCCGAGTGACCCGCCCCCAGGCGGGGAACACCCCAGCGCGATGCGAAGCGAGCCGTCAAGGTTTACCTAGGCCGTATGGGGCGCCTCGTGATCCGGCGAAAAGAGCGGAAAAGAGGGACCCATGTCTGAGTATCGCCTTAAGGCG
>NZ_JBXASU010000085.1:0-30937 GCF_058809705.1 Cupriavidus sp. MPR-AND1C
GGTTTTGGCGGCGGCGGAAATTTCGGGGGGGGAGCGTCAGGCCACGCAAGCCATGAGGCTATGACAAATTCCAATGGCTCATTTTCCAGCGACCGCGACAAAGGCTTGCAACGTGCTGGGGACCGGAGGAGTTCGGAGGGGACGAGTCACGAAAAAGCCCACACAAATCGCATGCATCGCAACGGCAATCACGCGCAGAAGCACTGAGTTTGGGTAGCGTAACTGGGAGTCATGAGCCCGCTTGAGTGTCGCTGGGCTGATGGGATTCGCGGGCCCCGGAACGCATGCCGGGCCCCGTTCTCTGGTGTCTCAGTTTCTCGTCGCAAGGCGTGCAGTTTGACTCCCACACATCGACTAAGCAGTACCACGGACATAAGTCTGGGCAGCACTCATTCCGAGCATTCACTCGGTGCAGTGATGAATCTCGACTGTCACGTGCACAAGTTCTTCATGTATGCCAAGTGCGTTCTTAATCTGCGCCGGCGATAACGTCGAATCATGGGTGACCAGACTGACGAGACATGCAAACTTGTCCTTACCCACCCGCCAGACATGAAGGTCCGAGACTTGTGTGCCGTCACGGCATACGTTGAACTCTTGGAGAACCTCGCGGACCGTCTTCAACGACGGGGTGGTCCATCTCCCGGTCCAGCAGCACCACGCCGGTCTGCCGTAGAAGTCCAAAGGCCCAGACGCCGACGAGAATAGCGCCAACGATGCCCATCATCGGGTCGAGCCAGCTCCAGCCGAGGAACCAGCCGCCGGCAAGGGCGAGGACAGCGAGCACTGACGTTGCCGCGTCAGCCAGTAGGTGGATGTAGGCCGAGCACAGGTTCAGGTCATGATGCGTGTGGTCAGCGCCGTCCCGCGTATTAGGGCCATGATGATGTCCATGGTCGTGCCCGCTCCCTTGCCCTTGCCCTTGTCCGTGTCCGTGGGCGCCGCCTAGAACCAGCGCACAAGCGAGGTTGACCAGCAAGCCAATGACCGTCACGGCCATCGCTTCTTTATAGTGAATCGCCTGCGGGCTGAAGAGGCGCTCAATCGAGCCGAACACCATAAGGGCCGCGATGCCGAGAAGGAAGATGACGCTGGCGAATCCTGCGAGCACTTCAATCTTCCAGGTTCCCAAAGTGAAGCGAGTATCTCGCGCATACCGTCACGCTCACGTTCCTTCACAAGGCGGGGCGTCAGCACCTGATGAGCGCGGCGAGGGCCGGCATCTTTGCTGCCTTGCTCCTTTCGGTGGGTCTGGGCATGACGCTCTACCGGCTGGGCGGTATGGGTCCTCTGGCCGAAGCCTGGCTGGCGTTATTGGCCGGTAGCCTGGTGGTCTCATGCACCTGGCACATGCTCAAGCATGGCAAGGCGATAGCCAGCGAAATACGCAACCGGCTCTCCCGGGTCCCCGACGAGAAGGCGGTGGGACCCTGGCTTGCCATTTTCGCGTTCATGCTGCTGATGGTCGGGAGAGAGGGCGTGGAGGCAGCGACCATGATTGCCTCCTTATCGGCTGGCGCGGCAACTGGTCACCTGGCCCTTGGCGGTGCGCTGGGCGTGATTTGCGCCGGCGCTATGGCTTGGGCGTGGACCAAGTATGGGCGGAGGGTCGACCTGTCACTGTTCTTCCAGGTCACGGCCATATTCATGGTGTTGTTCTCCATTCAACTAACCATTTACGCGGCCCACGAGTTTTCGAAAGCAGCTGCGCTACCGTTCGTCGATAACGCGTACTGGCATGAAATGACCGAGCCCTTCGGCCCAGAAGGCGCGTACGGCATCTGGCTTAGCTATGGCTTGGTACTGGCGCCGCTCGCATTTATCGTCTTTGCCAGGTTGAACGGTCGGAAACAATCTGCGCCGGCCGAGAAGGGCTAACTCCTGTCTTGAGCATCCGAACAGCATGTCGCGCGTCAGACGCTGGTCTTTCTATGGCGTACTTGGCGCCTTGCTTGGTACGGGACCATTATGTCTTATAACGCACTTAACACTTGCCGGCGACCTGACAACGTCGGCGTGGTTGGGGTGGAGCATGAAGCTCCACGGCGCAGCGGCCTTCATTTCGATGTTCTTGCTCGGCGGCATCTGGTCATCTCATATATTCTGCGCGTGGAAGCAGCGCCGCAACCGCTTGGCCGGGGTAAGTTTCGCCAGCGCTGTAGCTGTGTTGGCGGTGACCGGTTACGGTCTCTACTATTTCGACGGCGAGGGGCTCCGTTCGCTATCGGAATGGGTCCACTGGGTTGCAGGTGTCATGCTCGGGTTCCTGTTCTGGAACCATCTTGCCCGAGGTCGTCGAGGCTGCACAGGCAGTGAACGCTCAAGAAAGCCTTAGTTCCCCGGAATTCAGCGTCCGTGGGGGAATTCTTAGCTTCGTGGGTGGTAGGTTTGGCTGAATGGATATTAAAACCATACGTATTTGCGATACGCATGGAAACTATCCATGACTTCTTGAAGTTTTTCAGAGAAATATTACCCTGTGAGGTGCGGGTGTGCCCTCCCGCGACCGGTCAAGCGGGGTAAATAGAATGAAAAGTGATAAGAAGGTTATCCAACTGCTCAATGGTCAACTCAAGAACGAGCTGACGGCGATTAACCAGTACTTCCTGCATGCGCGTATGTACCGGCACTGGGGTCTGACCGCACTCGGAAAGCACGAGTACGAGGAATCCATCGAAGAGATGAAGCATGCCGACAAGCTCATCGAGCGTATTCTGCTGCTCGATGGCCTGCCCAATCTACAGGACCTTGGCAAACTGCTGTTGGGGGAGAACACTGAGGAGATGCTGGGCGGTGACTTGAAGTTAGAGTTGGCCTCGCAGGCTGGCTGCAAGGAGGCAATCAAGTACTTTGAGTCTGTCGGTGACTACGTGTCGCGCGAAATCGTTGAAGACATTCTTGATGACACGGAAACCCATATTGACTGGCTGATGACGCAGCTCGAACTGGTCAAAAAGGTCGGACTCCAGAACTACCTCCAGTCGGCCATGGGAAGTCCGTCGTAAGCGCCGCCCAATGTGAAACGCGCCTAGCCACACCAAGAAAAAGCCACTTCTTTTCAAGTGCTGCAGGAGTATCCATATGGGGAGGGTGTCCTGCTTGGTGAAAATCGAGTGAGCTGCTTCGAGGTGAATCAAGTTGGACTGAAATGCCGAGTTGAGGGGCGAGATGTCAGCGGATTAAAACGTGGCGTCGGAAGGATAAACTCGATATCTACGTTTACCAAAAACTTCTACTTCAGCAAGAGTTCTGTGAATATCAAGATATGGAACTCGTAAAGTTCAACGGTCGGCTAACGCCTTGCGCCAGAATGTCGTTTAGGGGGGGGGAGCCCGCGTGCGGCGCACGTCGCTTGATGAGCCATGAGATTAAGCCCCGGGGGCGCGTCATCGATATCTGGCGCCTTGCTCTCCCGGTCTTACCTTGGTTCAATGCGGATAACTGTAGTTGCACCGTTGACCATATCGAAGGTCGCATTGACCTTGTCTCCTTTCTTGAGCTTGCTAAGGCTCGCCGTATCCTTCACAGGGAATGACATCGTCATGGCCGACATCCTGAGGTTCTCGATGGGACCGTGCTTGAGGGTGACCTTGCCATTTGCGGTGTCCACTTTCCGGACTTCGGCGTGGACAGGCTTCGGTGCGGCCATCGAAGCCGACGGCTTCATGTTCATGCCGGCCATGTCATCGGCCGCGTGAGCAGGCAGACTGAGCGTGGCGCATACGGAAGCGAAGGTTATTAGCGTACGTTTCATGGGGAAAAGCTCCTTCTATCAAGGTTAGGGAGAAGTCTTCTTCGCTCTGGTGCGGCGAAGCAATAGGAATACGGCAGGGATGACAAACAGCGAAAGTAGCGGCGCGGTTACCATGCCGCCGACCATCGGTGCAGCGATGCGTTGCATGACCTCGGAACCGGTCCCGCCCGTCCACATAATCGGCAGCAAGCCTGCCAGTATGACCGCCACGGTCATTGCCTTGGGGCGGACACGCAGGACGGCCCCTTCTTGAATCGCTTCCAGCAGTGCAGACTGGTCGGTACGTCCGCTGTCAATTTTCTTGAGCCAAGACTGCTTGAGGTAGAGCAGCATGATGACGCCGAACTCCGCCGCGACGCCAGCCAGCGCAATGAACCCCACTACGCTGGCGACGGATAGGTTGTGCCCCAGCAAATAGAGCAGCCAGAATCCGCCAACGAGGGCGAACGGCAGAGTCACCATGATTAGCACGGCTTCATCAAACAGTCCAAACGTGACGTACAGCAACAGGAAGATGATGAGCAGCGTGAAAGGGACCACTACCTTTAGTTTCTGCGTGGCGCGCTCCAGATACTCAAACTGCCCGGACCAACTGACCGAGTAGCCGGCAGGCAGGGGCACCGTCTTTGCCACGACCGATTGCATCTCCTGTACTGCCGAGCGCAAGTCGCGCCCACGAATGTCGACGTACACCCAACCGGAAAGCCTGGCATTCTCGCTGCGCAGCATCGGCGGGCCTTGGGTTATCTGTATGCGGGCGACGTCCGAGAGCAGAATCTGCTGGCCGGAGTTGGTCACGATGGGGAGCATGCGCAATTGCTCCACCGAGTCACGGTAGTCACGTGGGTAGCGCACGCTGATTGGGAACCGTGCCAAGCCGTCCACGACCTCCCCGACGTTTTCACCACCGATAGCCGAGGCCACGATGCCTTGCACATCCTCAATGTTCAGACCGTAGCGACCGGCTACAGCGCGGTCGATGTCAACGTCCACATACCTGCCTCCCGTCAGGCGCTCAGCTAGCGCCGAAGTGACGCCGGGCACGGACTTGACGGCCCGCTCAATTTCGCTAGCTACCCGGTCGATTTCCTTCAGGTCGGTTCCGGCCACTTTGATGCCCACCGGGCTCTTGATGCCTGTGGCCAACATGTCGATGCGGTTGCGAATTGGTGGCACCCAGATGTTCGAGAGACCTGGCACCTTGACCGCTTTATCGAGTTCCTCGACCACCTTGTCGGGTGTCATGCCTGGTCGCCACTGCTCGCGTGGCTTGAACTGGATGGTTGTCTCGAACATTTCCATTGGCGCGGGGTCGGTTGCCGAGTCCGCGCGGCCAGCCTTACCAAAAACAGTGGCGACTTCCGGGACGGTCTTGATGAGCCGGTCGGTTTGCTGGAGTAATTGCGTCGCCTTACCAGCCGACAACCCCGGCAGCGCGGATGGCATATAGAGCAGGTCGCCCTCATCCAGGGGCGGCATGAACTCGCCGCCGACTCTCATGATGGGCCACGCCGTTGCAACAAGTAGCAGCGCGGCAACCACGAGAGTTGTCTTCGGAAAGCGCAGCACCCGCACGAGCAGGGGTTGATAGAGTCTGATTAGGAAGCGATTGAGCGGATTCGCTTGCTCCGAAGGTATCCGGCCACGAATCAGGTAGCCCATCAGCACGGGAACCAGTGTCACTGACAGGCCTGCAGCCGCCGCCATCGAATAGGTCTTCGTGAACGCGAGTGGGGAGAACAACCTGCCTTCCTGTGCCTCGAGCGTAAAGACCGGGATAAACGAGAGTGTGATGATGAGTAGCGAAAAGAACAGCGCTGGGCCCACTTCGGCGGCTGATTCGCCAATCACGTGCCATTGCTCTTCACCAACTAGATGCCGGCCGGGGTTTTGCTCGCGCCAATGCTCAATATGCTTGTGCGCATTCTCAATCATCACCACGGCGGCATCGACCATCGCGCCAATGGCGATGGCGATACCACCTAGCGACATGATGTTGGCGTTGACGCCCTGGTAGCGCATCACCAGAAACGCTGCCAAGACGCCCAGCGGCAGGGAGACGATGGCAACCAGGGCTGAGCGCAGGTGGAACAGGAAGACGAGGCATACCACTGCTACCACGATGAATTCTTCCACGAGTTTGTGGGTGAGGTTCTCGATAGCGCGATTAATGAGGCTGGAGCGGTCGTAGGTCGGCACAATCTCGACGCCCGCAGGCAGGCTCTTCTGCAGCAGCTTGAGTTTCGCCTTAACCGCTTCGATGGTCTCCAGTGCATTCTTGCCCGAACGCATGACGATGACACCGCCGGCGACTTCACCCTGACCGTCGAGCTCGGCGATGCCACGCCGCATTTCCGGGCCGAACTGAATCGTCGCCACGTCACCAAGCCTCACAGGAATACCGGCGCTGCTCACGTTGAGTGGTACCTGCCTGAAATCATCCAATGTCTTCAGGTATCCCGACGCGCGGACCATGTACTCAGCTTCGCCGAGCTCCAGCACGGAGCCGCCCGTTTCCTGGTTGGCTCCCTTCAAGGCATCCAGGACCTTGGCCTGTGAGATGTTATACGCGCGCAGCTTGTCCGGCATCAATACGACCTGGTACTGCTTCACCATCCCACCGATTGACGCCACCTCGGAGACATTGGGTAGCGACTTCAGCTCGAAGCGAAGGAACCAGTCCTGCAAGGCACGCAGCTGGCTTAGGTCGTGCTGGCCGGTCTTGTCGATGAGGGCGTATTCGTAGACCCAGCCCACACCCGTCGCATCAGGACCGAGTGCCGGTTTGGCTGCAGCAGGCAGTCTCGACTGGACCTGATTCAGGTATTCCAGCACCCGCGAGCGCGCCCAGTACAGGTCCGTACCGTCCTCGAACAACACGTAGACGAAGGAGTCGCCAAAGAATGAGTAGCCCCGCACGGTCTTGGCCCCGGGCACTGACAACATGGTGGTCGTCAGCGGATAGGTGACCTGGTTCTCGACAATCTGCGGCGCCTGCCCCGGGTAGGTGGCGCGGATGATGACCTGGACGTCGGAGAGGTCCGGCAACGCGTCCAGCGGCGTGCTGCGTGCGGCCCAGATGCCCCAGGCCGTCAGGATGATGGTGGCCAGTAGCACCAGGAACCGATTCCGGATTGACCAGCGGATGAGGTTTGCAATCATGGCTTGCCTCCTGGGGCACCTGCTATTGCAGGCTGTACGGAAGACAGCACCGGCTCGCCATCGCTGTTCATGTGGAACCGGAACCGGACACGGTCGCCTTGCTTGAACCCCTTCGGCAATCCGGTGGGCGGCGCGGCGAAGTCCATGGTCATCGCTCCCCAATTTATGGAGTCGATAGGCCCATGAGAGATGGTGAGGCTCCCCGCGCTCATGGCTTCGATTCGGCCTACACCTTCATGTTCCGCCGCTGTGGCGACGGACGTAGACGCGCCTTGCGGTTCGGCCATCCGGTTGGCGGTCCCGCGTAGGCTTGCCTCCGAATCGATGAGAAACTGTCCAGAGTTGACGACCTTCTGGCCTGGCTTTAGCCCGTCCAGTACTTCCACCATGCCCGACGCTTCTCGGCCTGTCTTGATGTCCGCAGCCAGAAAGCCGTCTTTGCCGGCATCGACCATGACGATGTTCCGTTGCCCGGTACGAATGACAGCTTCAGACGGAATCAGCAGAGCCTCCTTTTCCTGGCCGGCGTCGAAGCGGACGGTCGCGAACATCCCAGGAAGCAAGCGGCGGCCTGGATTTGCCAGCACGATGCGGACCTTGACGGTGCGCGTAGCCGGATTCACGTCCGGCAGCAGGGTGTCCACCTTGCCATCCAACGACTCAGATGGACCGGTTGCCAGCACTTTGACCGGCAAGCCTGGCGCGATATTGCGGCTTTGCCCTTCAGGTACTTCAGCGATGAGCCAAACTCGACTGAGGTCGGCCAGGCGGAAGAGCGTCATGCCGGGAGCCACGGTCATGCCCTCACGGACCGCGACTTCGGTCACGATGCCGTCCACTGGGCTAACTATCCCAAGGTTGGGTTGCAGCTTTCCCGAGGATTCGACCGCGTTGACCTGGCTTGGCGTCATGCCGGCCTGGAGCATACGGGCCTTCGCTGCACCACGCAGGTCGGGTTGGTCGCTGGTGTGTCCAGCAGTGGCCATGCGTGACACCGCTAAGTATTCCTCCTGTGCCGCCACCCAGTCCGGCGAATACAAGGTCACGAGTGCTTGACCGCGCGTGACTGTATCAAGCGTGGCCCTGACTGAGACATGCTGCACAAAGGCGTTAGTCCGCGCCTGGATAACTTGGACGCTGCGCTCATCGACAGCAACGTTGCCGGGTACTTCCAACACCGCGCCCAGCCGGCCGAGCTTTGCCTCGGCCGTACGGATACCCAGATTCTGCGCAATGCGACTATCTACCGTGACTCCAGTGCCGCCGCCTTCACCGTCCGCGTAGACGGGCACAAGTTGCATGTCCATGAACGGCGACTTGCCAGGTTTGTCGAAGCGCTGACCAGGCACCATGGGGTCGTGCCAGTAGAGAATCCGTTTTCCCGTCGTCGGGTCTGCGTCGCCGCCTTTTGGCCCGGTCTCGGTGGTTACCGCCGTTGAGGATTGTGTCGCCTTCTTCCCCTGCGTGACACCAAGCTGATAGGCCCCGTAGAGGGCGCCCCCTGCGACGATGAGTCCAACTGCTATGGAAATGGCCTGTTTCTTCATTTGGATTCCTTCGCAGCCGGCTCGGTCTGTGCTGTGGGAAGCGGGATAAGAAAGTTGAGGTCAGCCCACAACTTCGCCGTCTTTGCTTCGAGAGCCAGTCGCTCGAGGGCGGTGTCAATAGTTCGGTGGTTGGCTTCCGCAACTGCGAGCAATGGGCCAGTGTTGGCGCGGTATGCCGTCAACGCAGCGTCGGCCTGGGCGCTTGCAAGCGGCTGAATTTGCTCGTCATAGCGCTTAAGCCGTTCTTGATTGCGCTTCAACTCTGCGAGCTTGGCCGCGACGAGGGCTCTTGTATTGCGTGCAACGACCTCGGACTTGGCTCGCGCCTCCTGCGCCTGCGCCAACTTGGCGGCAACCTCGCGGTCCTGCCGATTGCCTTGGTCCCATGGGACGGGGAAGCTGACGTTGAGAGAGCCCATATTGGAGTAGGCGGAGCCGCGCTGGCTGTACATCAGTTCGACGGTTACGTCCGGCTTTTTGGTTTCGGCTACTGCCCGAATATCTGCTTCCGCCAAGGCGATGTCGCGTTGGGAGGCCGCCATCTCCGGAATGGCATCCAGTTCGGCTTGGACAAGCTCCTGCACGCGCTGGGGAACTGCCAAGCTTGGCCGCGCAGAAAGTGGGCGACCTGCTGCTTGGCCGACCCAGCGCTCCAGGTTGACCTTGGCTGCGTCCACGGCCGCCCGGCTTTCATCAAGCCTGTCGTGCAGCTTCTGAATTTCTATCTCGGCTGCGAGCACGTCCGCGCGCGTGCCACGCCCGCTCCGATAGGTGGCTGTCGCTGCTTGGAGCTCAAGGTCGAGGGGGTGGCCGTGGTGGCCGAGGAGCATACCGGTCTGCTCGGCATACCAGAGGTCGAGCCAGGCGGTGGCCACATTGCGCTGAACATTGGCCAGGCCAACGACTCTCTGTGCCTCTGCGGCGGCGGCCTCTGCTTCATAGCGCTCCGTGCGCGCGCGGAGCTTGTCCGAGCGCGTGAACTCTTGGATGACGCTGATAGAGCGCTGGGTCATGAAGTCCCGGCTAAGGGAGAACTGGTCAGGGCCGGTAACTGGGACGTTGTTGAGCCCAAGCTTGAGCACGGGGTCCGGCAGTTGGCCGGCCGCGACCGCCATTTGGATGGACGCCTCGACGGCACCGTGAGAGGTTTCGGCATTGCCAGCGCGAGTGGTGGCTAGCGCAACGGCTTCTTCGATGGAAAGAGGGGGTGCCGGCTGGGCATGCACGATGAACGGCATGGCCATGCCAAGCACAGGCGCAACAAGTAGCGCCTGCAGCAGGTGGCGAGGGAAAAGCATAGAGCCTCCGGGAGCAACGACAGCTGTCCCGATTTAGTGAGACAGCACCTGAATTGCGTTGCTCAGGAGGCTACGTTCGATAGCAACAGTGAAGAATGGAGAGCGGTCTTGGCGGGGCGCGCGGGATGGCGTCGCGATACACCAGTGCGAAATGGTCGGCAGCCTGCACTGGCGTAGGCTCCACGACGCTCAACAGGATGGGCAGGAAAGCCGGAACTTGTGGTGAAGCGTGGTCGACGGATTTCGCGCCAAGCTGGCAGTGCTCCAGGCAAAGTCCGTCATGCGCCCCCGTGTCCTGTTTGGCATTCTTCGCCATCTCCGGGCACGACTCCATAATGCCGGCCATTTCGTCCATCTGGTCAAGCGAATAACGGCTTCCCGTACAAGCGTAAGCCGCCGCTGCCAGTTGAACTGTCAGGAAGGCACAGATGAGGAACCCGGCAAGCCATAGCCGGCGAAGTGAGGTGCGCACGGGGCAGACGTTTGTTTTGGCAAGAATAGTACCAGTCTTCATGCACGCCTAGCACCGGCGCTATGTGGCGAGTTGTCGCACAGCTATCCGCTGCGACATCTGGTCCTGCTCGGCGTAGGCGGGCGAATCCGCCGTGCTAGCAGCGCAAGACGCCGAAGATGGCATGACGGACGCCCACAGCGCTGAGCAGTTGCAAGTATCCACACGCCAAAATCGCGTCATTCTTTGTCTGCGTCGTCCGAGCCATACCCTTCCGTCCGAGATGGCATAAAGACCAACCGTTCACCCGGCTTAAGATGGACGGTGTTGCACCCAAGCAGGGAAGCGCTCATCCGTTTCGTCGGCGGAGATATCCCCAAGGTGTGTGCAGGCCTCGGCAGGCAGGGCAATGTGATACTCCTTGCGCCACAGCACCATGACAGTGAACCTGAGAACCCGAATTCGCACCTCTCTGGGGACGGGATACGCGGAAACATGTGAGGGAAGGGCTTCCATGCCAACACGTCGCCGGACCTCATAGGTGAGCATCCCTTTCTCCTCGCGTCGAACCAACTCTGCGCGCGCGAGATGCAGATGCAGGTATAAGGCGCGCATGACGAGCGCAAGTACCAGCAGAGCCATGACTGTCAGCACGATGATTCATCCCTGATGAGACCGACTTTTCTTATTCGGCTGGTGCAATTTGCGTGCCATTTCGTTCGCGTTCCACCAAGCCTGTCGTGGTCATGGCAGTTGCCTACAACGTTCAGGTCGTGGTCAGTTTGCTTCAGACACTCATTGTGACTAATAAGGCAAGTCCTGAGTATCGGGTTTTGTACGGACTTTGACGGTCGAGGGTGGAGCCCGCTGCGACGGTGTTCAGAGACGATTTGCGAGGCCGCGATTGGCGTATCGATTGCAGCCGGCTGCCGACTTGTGTGGATGCGCTGAAGCGGCAGAGTGTTGCCGGAAACAAAAAGCCCCTCGCCACGGCGAAGGGCTTTTCTTCCATCTCGGCTGTCTAGGTGCAACGGCGACTACAGCTTGCGAATTTGCGAGGCTTGCAAGCCTTTGGGACCTTGCTTCGGCTCAAATGCCACCTTGGCGCCCTCATCCAGGGACCGATATCCCACACCCTGGATTTCCGTATGGTGCGCAAACAAGTCCGCGCCACCGCCGTCCGGCGCAATGAATCCAAATCCGTTTTCGTCGAACGACTTCACAATGCCAGTCGCCATTTCATCCTCGATGCAACGAGCATGCAAACTGCATGCAGAAATAAAAATTTCAATACGGACCTGCTACTTCACCCTGCGCTTTTTGCCCTAGATTGCAGCAAGATAGTCCGATTTTCCAGCATAGCCGACCAGCCAGCTGCAGCCAAGATGGTCTTGGGCTTACCACGGAATGGCGCCATGGGTTGGTCTCAGTTGACGATGGAGCGCACCGCTGGCTAATGCATATGCCAATCGGAGATATGAGAGTTTGCCTAACAAAATCCGCGACGTGCTAGTTCGTGGTGACCGCACATTTCGCTATCCGGCGAAAGAAGCTGGAGGCATGGAACCAAGGGGCCTGCCAGGCTCCGGATTATAGGAGGGCAGTCACGGACTCAAGTCGTGCTGGTGAGCGCCAGCACCTCGGCGCCCCTGTCGAGGATAGCGGCCTGCTGGAGCAAGTCGGTGGCGTCATCCTGCAAGGCACTTGCATCGGTTTGCGCCATCCGTGCCTGAAACGCTGCCCGCAGCTTTGCCGCTTCATTACGGAGTGTCTGGATGCCGGCTGAAACAGTCCAGCGAGGCCTTCTCCCAATGCGAGCAGCCGGTAGCGGTGCGTCGTTCGTGGTCGTGGGAGAAACGAGAATTTGATGCATATTGACCTTCAAAATTGCTATGCCTGGTTTCGCTTGGCACTGTCTCGCGAACGGGCGTTCTTTTTTCTTGTGGCAATGGGCGGTAGCCTGCCCAAGAGTGCTCTAGCCGGCAGCGACGGTGAGCTCGCGGATGACGCTGCAGAAATCGCCCACGCATTGAACACAATCCCCGTGTCGGTTTGGTGTCAATCAAGTGCTGCATGGGCCTGATATTGCAGTAATTGCGGGTTAACCTTAGTGGCGCGTGACGTCCGCATGTCGCTCGCTGACCACTCCGTTTTCGCGGCTGGGCACAATGACCAAGAGATAGGCCGGAAAACGCTGTTTAATTCTCAGATGAAATACTATTAATTCTCCATAGACTGGCGATGTAGTCCTGCTGCCACCCGCGTTGCCTTCCAAGCGACGCGGGTTCTTTTTTCACGCGTGGCATATAGGCTTCCAGTCCACCAAAGAACCTTGGCCACGAGTCCCCGCTGACTCTTGCGCGAACGCGGGGGGGGGCTAAAAAGCCGTTGGCTTGGTCTGAAGCACTTCTTTGCCGATGGAGCCTGCAACCGCCTGGCGCTGAGGTACAAGGCGGCGAGGCCTGACTTCGTGGTCGAGGTGGTGCGTCGCCACGAGCAGCAGATTGATTGTGCTTGGGGGCGAGCGCACGTTTGGTTGGATGGTCCGCTGGCGCAGCCTAGGCAGTGATTACGACCAGCATACCGACAAATCGGAGGCCATGATTCGGATTGCGACTGGGAGCCTGCCGTTATGCAGAATCGGCCATCCTTGTATTGTCAAACCGGCTTCGAGAGATAGGGAGCCAGGAAGCGTTATGGAGTTCCTGGCTCACCATTCACGCAGCGTGAGTCCCTTGGCTTGTGGCCAGAGTCCGCCCGTACTCAGGTAGCTTCCGCGGCCCCAGCCGCCACCATCTTGTGAAGAACATACCTGTTGGACTCAGATTCGCCCATGTCCCGGACTCCCGCTTTGAGTTATGTGGCTCGGCAAGGCCAATGGCGGCGGCGCAAAGATGGGCTATCGTTCGCCGCAGAGGTGGACGACTTGTCGAGCAAATCCATCTGCGAGCCTGAAACGCAGAAATGTTTGTGCCCAGCAGAGAAACAGGCTTCTCGTTGAGATGCCGTGACGCCGGCCCGCACGCAGTCCAACATTATGGCGGCATCCACGGAGCGCCTTTGCGTGAGCGATGGCCCTGTGCGCGGTTGCCTTAAAAAACAACGCCCCCAAAGGCGGGCACCTTTGGAGGGCTACCAAATTGCGGATGGGTGGCGCTGGACGCTCCCTTCCGCCAACTAATTCTGTGGGCTACTGGATGCTCGCCTTAGATATGCCCGCCATCGGTGAACGCATCGCGTCGGTCTGTGACTCTCGCTCCATCGGTGAATACATCGCGCCGGTCTGTGACTCTGGCGCCATCTGAATAGACGTCGAACTTCCCTACTCTGCCTCCATCGGTATAGGGGTCACGCGGCCCCATGGTATTAGCGCCATCGGTGTAAACATCCCGCTGGCCGTTGCCGGCGTAGGCCGCTGCAGCGCAAAGTGCGGCCCCTGTTACGGCGAGTAGTGCAATTTTCTTCAGCATTTCCCACCTCCTTTTTTTTGTTAGGTGGTTATTTGTTCCCCCGGGCCAGTAAAAGGTAGCCTCGAGTATAGGTTCGCTCGACTGGATTGTGCGTCGCAAAAACTCATACATTTGTCATGAGGCTTATGACTTACGGCTATTTGCAACGAGCTCATATCAGCATCCAAATGTAAAGTCATGTCCGCATGCGTCTCCCGAAGCCAGAGTACCGGTGACACCTCAAATGCGGTAGGGGGCCAGACGCTCTGATTTCAAGAAGCGTGGGGTGGAGCGCCCGATTCAGACGACAGTCGTTGTCGATGCGTGGCTATGCGTAGGAGGGGCGTCGACCGCGTCATCCCAACGAAGACATTTGATATCTGCTTGTGCTGATTTCCTAATCGAAAATGTACTGAGACCGGTGTAAAGCGCTCGAGAGCGTCCTTCACGGCATCCACGTACAGCCGGCGACGTGGGTTCCTTTTGCGCTCAACTTCCTGCCGGACTGCGTCCCTGCGCGTGTGGAAAAACGGAGCATAATTTCACCTCGCACGCTTGTCTTCTGCATTGCGAGGCCAACATACTGCTGCATCGAAGAAAGCGGGTCGAGTTCGAAGAGCTGAACCTTGACGGGACCTGACTCAGTGGTCGCAGGCTGTGTTGTCACGGCTGCAACTTCTCTGTCTGCACCATTCCACATCAAATGAATCCTGACCCCACTAATCCGCAAAACGATTTCTTGAACACAGCACGCAAAGAACGGAAGCGTGTCGAAGTGTACTTGGTCAACGGAATCAAGCTGACCGGTTCAATCGAGTCGTTCGACCAGTACGTCGTGATGCTTAGCGGTGCTGGCGGCACGCAGATTGTCTACAAGCGAGCAATATCGACTATCCAAGTGCCGAGCGCCGTCCGACCGCCGAGTCCGGTCAGTCGCTCAGAGTCGCGCACGACAATCGGCAATGACTCCAAGACGCCTCTCGTAGTGACGGGAAAACGCCGTCCAACGCGGGCGGATGGTGGAAGCGAGTAGCTCACTTCAGTGGGCTTCGGCCGGCAATAGCGGGTACGCTCGGCCGGTACCTCTAGTGATGACACATCCATGTCGCGTATGTTTTCTTCGGTTTTGCTTTCCTCGGCATTACTAGCGAGCCAAGGGAGCGTCGCCCAGTCCTATGTCGAATGCAAGCCTCTCGACAAGGCGGAACTTAAACTGGCTCCCAAGGCGACGTTGTTGTATCTGCGCTGTCGGGCGAGGCAGACATCGTATGAAGCTGAACGCATCAAGGGCGCTTCGCAGAAGTTCAAGGACGACTTGTTGTTTGCGTGCCAGGACCAGGTGATTGCTGTCGAACATCAGCTGCGCGTGAGTCACGGCTTCACGAGGGAGTCGCTGGCTAAAGAGAGGTGCGATTACTGAGGCTCTTTTGGTCGCCAAGAGCCGTTCGGTGAGTGCGCCGGTAACGCCGCACGTGAGCGGTCGGTGAGCGAGGACGGCAACGCCCTCGGTCGCGCCAGGAAGTCATCAGCCGGGCCTCTGTCGAGATGTATGGGATTAGTCGACGTGGTTCAGGCCAGACGGCGTGGTTCCCGAGTTGACGGTGGATGTGCCAATGCATGCATCGCTGTGAGTGACTGACCAATCGGGGTGGAGTCCGGCGGTAGTCTAAGGCTTCAGTGTGGGGATTCCGCCAGAATTTCTATTCATTAGTCAAACGGATAAAAAAGTGGTTCTACACGTTCACCTACGTATTGCGCGTAGTGGCACGTGCCGGCGCCTTCCGTCACACGTGTTCCTGAAAGCAAGTTTTTTGGAACATATCTATGAAAATCCTCGACCTTTACGAGCTGGCGGCACTTCTTGGTCGCAGCCCTGAAACGATTAAAAAAGACATGCGGCGTAATCCGATGGCCGTGCCGCCGCGATTGCATATTCCGGGAACGCGGCTTTTGCGTTGGAGGGAGGTCGATGTGGAAGCTTGGCTTGCAGAACACGTCGTTGCAATTTACTCGGACGCCAATGCTCCAGGTCTAGGCGAACCTGACTCTATGAAATCGCAGAGTGAGATAGCATGAAGTCCAAACGAAAAATTTCCCTCGCTGAAGCTCAGTTTGAAGAAGGGGTAGCGCACCGCTTCTACCCGGAGACTCGCGACGGATACAGTGCGATGATTCCTGCCTTGCTGCGGAGTGCTGTGTTTGCTCTCGGTGCTACCCGCGGGATGGTCGACAGGACGTTCCCGGTAGCCCGCTTTGACAGTATCGATGTTTGTAGCGACGGTAGCGTGCACTATAAGGGTCCCCAACTAGGTCAACTCCACAAGAGAGTGATACTCGGGTTGCTGAAGCTAGCCGAGGGAAAGATTGGCGATTTCACGCTTAGCTTTCACGCGAAGGCATTCTTGGGTAGTATTGGCCGCGACGCATGTACGGCAAACGTTGAAGGATTGCGCGAAGTGCTCGCGGACCTGCGTGCCGGTACGTTCATCCTGCGCAACTATTCAGCCGACCGCGGTTGCGTGTTTGGCTTCGTGAACCGGGTTGAATGGGATAAGCGAAATTTTACGGTATCCATGGACCGCCGTGCTGCACAGGCTTTTGCCGAGCGCTCGCGTCCGACTTACTTGTGGACCGAGATGCGCAACAGGCTGAGCGATGGGCTACAGACCGCACTGTTTGACTTGTTCGCGTCCACGAAACAGGCTGACTACCAGTTGGCTGACCTAGCCGCGATATGGGGTCGGGAAGTAAAGGAGTTCGGACGCGACACTCGGCTCGCGCTCGATAAAATGATGAAGGTTGGCGCGTTGAAGGAGTGTGACGTTGCTCGTGGTCGGGTAAAAATAAAACGAGCCATCCGGCTTTGAAACGCTAAAATCCACCGAAAGGTGGATTTTCTTGCGATTAGGAAAAGTGAAAAGAGCCCACTTTCTCAAAAATAGGTGGGCTTGTCTCACCTATTTTTGAAGTAAATCCAAGTTTGATTAGCACAGAAAGTGAGCCGAGCCCACTTTCTCGCCTTGGACGGCGCGCCAGGCTTGGGGTTTTGCCGTTCAGTTCTATTCGCCGCGCGCTTTTCGCGCACTGCTCATTAGCGCCTCATCGCGTTCTTGCTGCTAGCCGCAGCTGCGCCGATTAAGTTCACATATACGTAGGACTTTGAGTTATACCGAATTAGAAGTGAGTACGCACGGTTTTACGGTTAGGGTCCTTCGAAAATCAAACTCTTGATGATAGGGGCTCGTGCCGCCCCTCGGCCCCTGGTCGGTGCCTCACCCCACGCAGCTCTGGCATACTGAAAAACAGGAAGGCGGTTATTGCCGAGAGAGCCTGGGAAGCCAAAAGCTCGGCAAGATGGTCAACTGAAGGGCTGCGCCAACACCTCGACCCAAGAAATGTAGTTTATTGAGCGCCTAGGCTGGGGGTCGCACTCCGGCCGCATATCGCGTCCTGCACGCTCCAGGGAGTCCGCAACCTCCCAGTTGAGGGGGAAGTCCACAGCGAGAGTGGGCGTGGCCGTGACCGGAAGGCATAAGCATCGCTCGATGCAGTTAAACTGCTTATAGCCAAGGTTGAGGGCTAGGAGCGTGTACAGGCACGCGAAGCGCGTGCGCAAGAGTGCTTCGATGACGCCCTCGCTGCAAGAGCTATGGGCAAGAGCATAAGCCTATCCTCAGTTCCTGCACTTTGTTCCGAGCGCCAAGCCCCCGTACGCCCGTCGGGGTGGCAAAGGTAGCGGCCATTCTTTCGAAGGGCTCTGAGGCGTTGTAGAGCACGGGGAGTGCACACTCCCATCCCGTAGGCTCTATTCCTCCCTCGCGCTTTTACGGCGAAGCCATCCCTTGGTCAATATACCCGTGCGGCGCGGAACTAATGCCAGGCGTCAAAAACATCAACTATCCGGTCGGGAAGAGAAGCTCCGCCGCTTTCCGGCAGCCCCGAGAAAGTCGCGCAACCGCGGAGGAGGCCGCAATCCTCGCTCGGCACGCCCATTCGTTCGTCGCGCGCTTGCACAGCGACATGTCGCTCCTGGTCAAACGATGTGCGTCGTTGGGCGGCAGGGCGTAGGCATCGATAGCCGGTGAGAGGCGCGCCCGAGGATATCGTGTAGGCTACCCGCGCTTGATTGCCCCATGCTCTGGTCAGACCACCATATCGGCGCGATTAGCGACGTTCGAATAGAGGCCTTGGGAGTGGTATGACTTCGCGAGTCTGGTTAGGAGGGGACCAACGCCCGCAGAGAGCGGGGGTTGGGTAAAACAAAGCCACCTATGCGGCGGCTCACGTTGCCGGCTTTCCCCTTTCGGAGGTTGCCTGCGGTCCTGCCCTTTCGAAGCCGCATATGCGGCGGCTCACGTTGCCGGTTTTCCCCTTTCGGAGGTTTCCAGCGGTCCTGCCCTTTCTAAGCCGCCTATGCGGCGGCTACCGTTGCCGGCTCGCCCCGTGGGGGATGTTGCCAGCGGTTCTGCATTTTCTAAACCGCCTATGCGGCGGCTCACGTTGCTGGTTTTCCCCTAGCAGGGGTGGCCGACGGTCCTGAGTACCATCAATATAGTGCAAGCAATTTATATTTGTTTTAGCTTCTTGAATTTAATTTGATATTTTTTTTGCCATAATGAGGCGAAAGTGAATTTTTCCGTAGGACGCTGGAATGACATGCCACCGCGCTGTTCCGCCGCGCTTGCGGGCAGTCTAACTCGGGTAGTCCCCCGTTGAGTTCGGCCTTCTCAGCAGTTCTCATCTTCGAATTCACGGTAGTCGGCAGTGTTCTTGGCCCACGTATCCCTGCGCACATGTATCTCTGGTAGCAGTTCATACTGCTTGTTTACAACTGCTGTCTGTGCTTCAAGCCGCTCGGGGTCGCATTTCTGACACGCAGAGAGGATAGATTTATCCCAGATAAGTTTGTCAGCTTCCGAACAGCCAGCCGGCGCTGGACGCTTATGTAACGCCCGGCAATACAAGAAGTTGCCCATCAGCTCTCTAACGGTACGGTGCAGCGCCTGGAACTGGATGGCCCTGCGTCGGGTGGCTTCTGCGCAGCCGACGTGTGACATGTATATATATGTGCGCCACCAGGGCATGCTTTAGACATATTTGTTATGATATGCATGTTAGGTAAGCTAAATAGAAATAAGTGTGCTCGGTTGGCTAGGTTAGCCCAATGCAGTAAGGTAAGGCTCGGAGTGGGCGGGCGAAGACGGCGCCTGGGTCATGTAGTCATGTACTGCGCAACAAATAGCAGAAAATACTGCCACGAGCAGGGGGCGGAATGAACGACAAATCAGTCAGCGCGGCGCTTCTGGATGCCGTGATGTTTGCAGCGGAGCGCCACAAGAACCAGCGTCGCAAGGATGCGGAGGCCTCTCCGTACGTCAATCACCCCATTGCACTTGCGCACCTGCTTGCGACCACTGGTGGTGTTGAGGAATTGGCTGTACTGCAGGCGGCCATCCTACACGACACCATCGAGGACACGATGACCACCGCAGCCGAGTTGCGCGGACGCTTCGGCGATGAGGTCACCAACTTCGTGCTTGAGGTCACCGACGACAAGTCGCTGCCCAAACAGCGTCGCAAGGAACTCCAGGTCGAACATGCGCGACACATGAGCAAAGGCGCCGCGCTGGTGAAGCTCGCGGACAAGACCTGCAACTTGCGCGACATAGCCAGCTTTCCGCCAACGGATTGGCCGCCATCACGGCGCCAGGAATATTTCGACTGGGCCAAACGCGTAGTCGACGGTCTTCCGCGGGTGAGCGAGGCCATGCTGTGTGCATTCGAGCAAGCCTACGCTGCCCGTCCTCATGAACCGTCTTCATCCCGGCCCAAGACTGGCGAGGGGGAGTGGCTGCGCATGCCGGGCCGGTTGCACGGCATGTGTGGCTTCGTGCGGATGATGGACACCGGAGGCATCGAGGTCGAACTCTATGACCATAGCGAGGAAGCCCAGTCCGCGTTCAGCAGCGATGTCTCGACGATTTACACGGTGCGGAAGGACGACCTGCCAATGCTTGCGAAACGGCTGGCGGAAGGCTTCGGGGGACCCGCTCCGAGTGTCGCGTCCCTCCCTGGCCAACTGACCACGTTCCTCGACGTCCAGAGCCTCATTGAATGGCTGACGACGAACTCAGGTGTGCCGGTCGCGAAGCGCGTAGACTTTGACGTCTGACCCGTAGCCGTACTCGTGGCATCTCATACCATGCAATTACACGTTGCAATTCTTGGACGCATGGGGGTGGGGGTGCCTGGTTTAGGAGGGGAGCCTGGGTTCACTACTATAGGCGTGACCTGCGCAATCGCGAAAGTCATATCAATGCGTCGACGACAATGCGATAGACGGCTCGGCAATCAGGGATTGATGCTACGACCGCCCTTCGATGCGACGGACGGCAACACTAGCCACCCTTATTTCGGCAAATTGGCAGCCAACTCGTTTGATTACCGGCCCGTGCCTCGCGGCACCCTCGACTCGTTGCGCGTATTAGAATGGGATTTTCTTCAGGGCAAGTATCAAGTTGGCACAAGCAAAGTCGCAGTTTATCGGTGCAGCCGGGCAGTTTTACCTCTCTTATGCTCTAGCCGCGAGGCATATCAACGTGAGTTTGACGCTCGGTAATGCTCCCAGTGTCGACGCGCTGGCGTCATCAAGCGATGGGCGCCGCACCATGGCGATTCAAGTCAAGACAGCAAATAGCGCGAAGAAGAAGCGTTACGGCCGCCTAGGCTACGAGTGGTATGTTGGTGGCGCGGTGATTGGCAAGCACGCTGAGTCCTTCGTCTACGCGCTACTGGACTTCAAAGGTGACATGACCACGCAGCCTGACGTCTTCTTCGTACCCTCCCGCTGGGTTGCAGAATTCGTCAAGCCAGACTGGAAGATGTTTCTCTATTTCTTGCCGGCCACGCCAGAAATTGAGGCATTGACGAAGAATCGTTTTGACCTTGTCCAGCAGTACCTGGCCGGCCAGTCTGCTGCACTGGAATGGGTTAATACATGGCCGGAAGATAAGCTCATCAAATGGGGAAGGCCGCAGGTTGTCAACGCGGACTGACGCACAACCTGTTAGCTTGTCCGCATACAAATCCCGGTGAGCTTCGCGTACAGCTCGTTGATGAGACAGCGAACCCGGTGCTTCTGGCCCTCCGACCCGCGAAGTAGAGAGGCTGAACGCCCGCTCACCGGCAAAACGGCCGTGGTGACTGGCACCTCGTCCTCGCTCTTGCGCGAACAGGCCAAGGCCTTGGTCGAGAAACCCGGTGGCAAGCCGTCCGTTTCGGTCAGCAAGAAGACCTCCGCTCTGGTCGCGGGCGAAGCCGCCGGCTCGAAGCTCGCCAAGAACTCGCCCGCCGACGTGCGGGCCTTTTCAACAAGACATGTGAAGCCGCCGCCCAGAGCGGCTAACTACGCCCTTGGGGGCTCTCAAGTCCCTCGGCTCAACCAGCGCTTAGCGAGGAGCGTGTGCTGGCAGTCCGTCCGTGTATGGTTGGACGCCGCCGTAGGCTTGCATCACCGGGACAGCAGGTTCCAGGGTCGGAAACTTTGCGATAAATAGCACTGGGTCCACCAGTTGTATCGCCCACGGCTGATGGCCACCGCTCCGCTTCCGCAACCCGGCGCGGATGAGGTGACGCTCATGCGTTCGAATGGTGGTAGACGGAATGCTGGTGTTAGAGTGCACTAAGGATGGTGTTCAAAACGACGTCAGCAGGTTCGTGCCGACAGTGTGAGCGTGACAAGATGAATTTGATGAGCGCTTCGGCCAGAAGCGAGCGATACAAGCTTTAGCTGGAAGCAGGCGGCGAATCGGCTCACGGCGAGCGGGAAACTAACTCATCTTATGAGTCGGTTGGGCCACCTTCCCCCATTCTGTAATCTATTTTGTAAGTATTTTCCCAAGGTTTGGCTTGCGGGAAACCTTAAAGTTTCAGTTTTAGCGCTTTAGGCTGGAGGCAATCTGGAGGCAGTGCCTATACGGTTTAACAGTAAGCAAATCGCTGCTGCCAGAACTTAACTCTCCCCGAGCAACTGAAATGGCTACTCCACTTACACACACCTTCCCAGTCGACGACGACTCGCTGTTTAGTTTTGACGACAGGGGCAATCTTCGCCTCGACGACTACACGGTAACGGACTTGTCAGCAGATGACGTCCAGGCCCTGCGTGCTGCTCACGCGTGCGGCAACCTGGATGTTCCACGCGAGATTTGGGAAAAACACGAGGATGCCTGCTACTTCTTCGACGGCGAACGAGACCCTGCGGCTTACATGTTCTCTGGCGTAACCGACGAGTCCGATGAGCTGGAGAACCTGGATGACGAGCGGGTGTATGACGATTCCTATGAGGTCATTCGCTTTCTCCGCATTACCATCTCGGAGGAGGCCAGTGGGTGGCCTGGCGAATGGGACTGCAGCAAGGCTGGCGAGATGCGCGATGTCGGCAAATTCATCGAGCACGCTCGCCTAGTGTTCCGCAGTTACTCTGAGGGAATCGCCTTCCGCTGGGACGCACTGCCGGCCGACGCCGAGCTGCGCGAGCTGCATGCTGAGCTGTGCGCGGAAGCTGATGCTGAGTCCGAAGAAGCCTGATAGCAGAAGGGGCCCCGGGGCCCCTTCTGCGAGCACAGAATGAACAACAATACCGACAACACCTTGCTTCCAGCCGGCCTCAGTGTCCAGGCATTGGAGAAGTGCCTTGCCGACAAAGGGCTGCACCTTGAAATCAGTTGGTTCTGGGCTGGCCGCGAGCGCCGCGGCATGCTGCGTGTACTGGATGGCCACAAGGAGGTTGTGCGCGAAGTCTTTGCGCGGAGGACGCAGGCGTGGACTGCATCCGATGAGAGACTCGGGCGCCTGACTCGGGGCTCACCGAAGCATAGGGCTATCGACCGGCTGCTGTACCGGCTCGTCTAGGATGCCTCTCCAAGCGAAGCGGTTCACCGCAACTTCGGACTACCGCCAGTGGTAACAGCAGCCGCAACTGATAACGACGCGGGACCTACCCAGCGGCTCTGTAGGGAAGTACGGAAACATCATGAACATTACACTGAACGCAATACAAGCTCGCCAAGTCATTTTGGACGCCATGACACCTACGATGGGCATCGTTGAATGGCCCCCTTAGGACTATGTGGGAAGCCGGCTTGATTACAGAGCAACTGACGACGCAGCCGCGGCATATATTGCAGCCAGAGCGGCTTTGTTGCCATCGACGCCATTGGGCGAAGCTCTGGCGATTATCGAGAAGTTGGCGGGGGAGTTAGAAGTTGCTGGCAAGGAGCACTACGAGCGCCTGGAGGCGCTAAGCCGGCGCGACTAGAGCCCGGACCGGGCGGTGCTGTGGGGGCACCCAGAAGCTTGGGTGCCAACAAAGACGTATTTCGATGACGTGAGTGCTCTGTTCACTGCGTACCGACGGCTGGACTTCGCTCACCGCATGGCGGCGCGCTTGCGCCAACTCGGGGCTGAATACGTCTTTCCCTCCCTTTGTATGCAGAGAGGGGCAACAAGGTAACACGGTAACGCGGCAGGCAGGGCGCCTATCTGGCGCCGAGGGCTTGAACTATCGAGCAAACGCTGTAGTACATGTCCCATGCCGTCCGCGCGCGCCTTGCCGCTATGTGAAACTCGACTAACGCCTCACGCCAGACTTGGGGCGCCACTTTAGCCCCAGGAGTAGTGCGGTCAAAGGCGGCGGAGGCTGGCGAGGGGGCGCAGAGTGCGTCGAACTTACGAAGTGAGGCCTCAGCTGCCGAGCTGAGGTGCAGTGCCAGGTCATGCAACTTCTTCTCAGCCTCGCACAGTGTTGTGTTCGGGCCGATGCCGGCCCCTGTGACCACAGCATGCCCCGCTTCGGCGTCGATGTCGCGCAGCCTCAGGCCGGGCAAGGGCTGCTGAAGCATGATTGATGTCAATTCCGCCAGCGCGCGTTCAACATCGAAACTCAACATCCTGGACCTCTCAGGTGGAAGCGATAAGGTTGGTGTCAACCGGCTATGAATTTGGGCGCTGGCACTACTCGGCAGCTTCGTCCCCAGTATCGCGCTCGGCTTGACGCAGCATCGACACCCACGTGGTGCCCACGCGCTCTAACGCTTGCGCAATGGTGTAGCCCGCGGCTTGCAGCCAGTCAAAGCGGTTGAGCACAAGGGCTGCTGCCAATTTTCGCCAGTCGAGAGCGCGCCGTAGCCACCGTCGCGGCCGTGACGTACCTTTGCAAGCAGGTGTTTGTATTCAACGTCGTTCTTCATATCTGCTGCTCCCTGGTTATCGACCGCGAAACAGGTGCGCTGGGAGGGGGCAGTCGGTAGCCAGTAGGAGGGTCTGCCGCCACAGATGCCTCCGAGTCGCCCCAATCCGACACGCTTGCCCTATGTCAACAGCAAAACGTGGCCGCCACCAAGCGCGGCCAGGCTTTCCGCAGGCGTGCGGCGCTGAGATACGGTTCAATAGGGGGCTCGCCGTCTTCAATCTCTCCGATAGTTTGCCTCGGGAAATTCCAAAGGTCCCGTTCGAGGCAAACGCGCTCGTACAGCAGGCCCCATCGGCCATGCAACAACTCGGGCGAGTTATTGGCTACACGGCAAAAGAGGTCCGCAGTTGGGAGCGCGAGGGGCGGTGCGTCTTGCAACTCGGTGTCTTGTACTGCGGCTGCCACGATGTGGTCAAGCCATTCAGTCAGGCCAAGTCCGGATGCTTGCGCGGAGACCATGGCGGCGGCGCAGACCGCCGGGGACAGATGCAGTGTGGTGCGAATAGCCGATGCCGTGTCGAAAGGCGTTGCTTTCATGCGTGCTCCTTTGTCGGTGTGTTGGTGACAAAAGGATGGCGCATTGCGCGCAGGAACGCACGGAGTTTCGGTTACACCAATTCTTGGTGACTACACGTAATGAGTCTGGCCATGGCGGCCGGGCGAATTCGGGAGGTCATTTATGGAGAGAGGATGGGTAACAGCAGCGGACGTGGTGCGCGCGTGCGTCGCGTTGAAAAAACGGCGGCGTCGTGTCGGGCCGACCAACGTGAGGCTTGAGCTTGGGCGGGGTAGCTACAGCACCATTGTTCGGCACTTGAAAGTCTTGGCTTTCAAAGAGACGATTCGCGCCTCATAGAGGAATAGCCGGAGGTGTAATTTGCCAAGCGCGCCTACCATTCTGGACGGCGCGCTTGTCCTTTCTGAGCATTATTTCGCTTCGTTTGCAACCTCTTGCGTGGCGCGTGGAGCAGCGTTCTTCTGAGCTCGTCGTGGCCGCCCAGGTTTCCGTGTCGAGGTGGTTGTCGGCAAAGTGTCCCGGAATTCGGCCCAGGTCGGAAAGCCTGTCGGAAGGAGCTTCAGGTGCTGGAGCGCGTCAAATGCTGCAAGAAGCGGCTCCTCTGGGTACCATATGCTCCCATAGTAGTCCGCACCCGCATTCTGGACCGGTCCAGCGTGTCCAGTAATGGCGTCAGAGACTTGTTGGACGACATTGCGACGGCGCAATTCATCTTTCAGCGAATGTCTGAGGCTGTAGGTAACCTTCTTGGGGTCGTCTATGCCTACGATATTCCGGAGGTATGTTCCAAGATGCTTGAGCGTGTATCGCGCGCGGTCTTCCTCCGATTCGGCGTCGGCGGCAGGTGCGGTGGCTTGGCAAGGGATAAGCCATTCACCCATGGGTACCGTTTCGATATAGTCGGCGAAGCCGAGTTCCATCAGCTCCCTCGGTATAGGCAAATGCCTGAAGCTGACATTGTGCTTTGGCCGTCGGCGTAAGCCATTCGGGCTCAGATTGGGGTGATAGACGTGAATCCAATATCGGCCGGCGGCATCCACGCGAATATCGTCCCGCATCAGTGTTGCCACTTCCTCCGGTCGCATTCCCAACGCAAAGAGCAGCAGCGGAAACCAATAACTTACGGGCCTTGCAAGACGGTCATCAGTGAGCCAATAGCGCGCCTTGGAAAAGTAGGCAGATATGTCCTCTGCTGCAAATGGGTGCGTTTTGTCCTTGGCCAGTCCAGCGTCGGCCGCGGCGGTGCCTTTCAGTGCGAGGTTCGATAGCTTGATACCGAGCGCGGGGTTGAGTTCAATATCGCCTCGACTGGCGGCGCTTCCGAGAATTGCGCTCACCGCAGCATGGCGCTTCTTCAGCGTCTTTTGCGATATGTTCTCGGTGCGGGCCGTCTGCTCCAGCCACTGGATGATGTGGCGCCTGCCCTCGATTTGGCGGACTGTTATGTCCTTCAGTGGAGTTCCAAGTCCACCTACGTACTCGCCGAAGTTGTGGAAGATTCCTGTGAACTCTTTGTTTGTCTTGGATTTTTTCCCCGAAGTTTGCAGCCAGTTGTCAAGACACGCCTGCAGGGTGTGTCCGCCGGAGTCGACCGTCTTCGCGGACGTGCGTTCTTTGTCCGGCTTGGCTGCGTCTTCCTTGTTGCGCACATCGGGCAACTCGGGGGTAGGAACGTATGTGCCACCAAAGCGGGCGAGCGTAGCTCTAACGGCCGCCAGTTCTTCCGTGAGTAACCTCATCAAAAAGGCGTGCTTTTCAATGCACTCGTCGTCGAGTCGAATGCGTAGGACCTCTTCGAGATGCTCGGCCACTTCGGCTGCCCACTCTGGCGGAGGCGCCATTCGGCGGAGGCTTTGCTCAAGGGGAGTAAGGCGAGCCCTTAAATCCTCCTCGGCCTCGTCCAACTCAGCATCCGTCATGTTTGGGCCATTCTCGTCATGCCACTGCAACGCTCGCGTTTGCCAGGCAGAGGCGAACTCATCGAGTGCGGCACGGTCGGCCTCGGTCAATAACTTCAGAGTGCGCAGAGGTGGGCGGGGCGTGTGCAGCAAGGGGCATTTTTCGGCTGCGTCCTCGAGCTTTCCCAGTAGCTCACGCCATTCTGTCAGGTGAGCGAGGTATTTCTCCTGGCGTTTGGTCTTGTCGTCCCCGAGGCTGCGCTTGAATGCCGTGAGGCCCGCGGCAAAGGGGCGCAGATGTTTGGGGATGATGACGCGGAAGTGTGGAACCGTCGTGCCGGCGGGTTGGCAGACGTAGGGAAGCTTGGCCAAGGTATCGTCCATCGTAGTGAAGGACTCGCGAGAGCCCTTTGTACCAGTCGTTTGTACCAGTGGGCATATCGGCCAATCTTCCTAAGTCCTTGAATCCAGGCGGAACCCTTACGAATCAAGGACAAAGAAAAAGCCCGCCGAAGCGGGCTTTTGAATATGGTGGCGAATCAGGGACTCGAACCCCGGACCTGCGGATTATGATTCCGTCGCTCTAACCAACTGAGCTAATTCGCCGAACAAGACCGAGATTATACATGGCATTTTGAGGCTGTCAACACCACTTCTTCAAAAAGTTTTGAGGGCGTCGAATGGCACGGCATGCACCCTGCAGCCTGCAAAAAAAAACGGCGGACCTTGCGGCCCGCCGGTGGAGCGACTGACTACCGGATCAGTCGTGCATGAGACTGTTGCCCTGGACCACGGGCCGGCTCACGCGCCTTCAGTCGTTGGCGTAGATATCCACGTCCTTGGTTTCGCGGATGAACAGCGAGCCGAGAACCAGGGTGACGCCCGCGATGATGATCGGGTACCAGAGGCCGTAGTAGATGTTGCCGTTCTGCGCCACCAGCGCGAAGGAGATGGTGGGCAGCAGGCCGCCGAACCAGCCATTGCCGATGTGATACGGCAGCGACATGGACGTGTAGCGGATCCGGGTCGGGAACATCTCCACCAGCATGGCCGCGATCGGGCCGTACACCATGGTCACGTAGATCACCAGGATGACGAGGACCACCAGCACCATGATGGTGTTCATCTGCGCGGGGTCCGCCTTGGTCGGGTAGCCGGCCGAGGCCATCGACTCGCCCACCTGCTTCTTGAACGCAGCGATCTGCTTCTTGCTCGCATCGTCGAAGCTGTGGCCCGCCGGTACCAGCGAGGCGTTGAACGAAGCGATCTCCTTGTCGCCGATCTTCACCGAGGCCACGGTGCCGGCCGGAGCTTCCACCACTTCATAGCTGGCCGAAGCTTGTGCCAGGGTCCGCTTGACGATGTCGCAGGAGCTGCGGAAATCGATTTCGCGGGCGATCGGGCTGCCCTGGAAGGAGCATTGCTTCGGATCCGCGGTCACCACGATCTGGGCGCTTTGCTGCGCGCGCTCCAGGGCCGGGTTGGCGTAGTGGGTCAGGGCCTTGAACAGCGGGAAGTAGGTCAGCATCGCCAGCGCGCAGCCGGCCATGATGATCCACTTGCGCCCGACCTTGTCCGACAGCGAGCCAAAGAAGATGAAGAAGGGCGTGCCGACCACCAGGGCGCCCGCGATCAGCAGGTTGGCGGTGGTGGCGTCGACCTTGAGCACCTGGGTCAGGAAGAACAGCGAGTAGAACTGGCCGGTGTACCAGACCACGGCCTGGCCGGCGGTCAGGCCGATCAGCGCCAGGATCACGATCTTCAGGTTGCGCCATTGGCCGAACGCTTCGGTCAGCGGGGCCTTGGAGGTCTTGCCTTCGGCCTTCATCTTCTGGAAGGCGGGCGATTCGCTCATCGACAGGCGGATGTAGACCGACACGCCCAGCAGCAGGATCGAGACCAGGAACGGAATGCGCCAGCCCCAGACTTCAAAGTTGGTGCCCGTCATGTTGCGGCACACCAGGATCACGATCAGCGACAGGAACAGGCCGAGCGTGGCGGTGGTCTGGATCCAGGCGGTATAGGCACCGCGCTTGCCGTGCGGCGCGTGCTCGGCCACGTAGGTGGCGGCGCCGCCGTACTCGCCGCCGAGCGCCAGGCCCTGCAGCATGCGCAGCCCGATCAGGATGATCGGGGCGGCCCAGCCGATGCTGGCGAATCCCGGCAGCAGGCCCACGATGAAGGTCGAGGCCCCCATGATCAGGATGGTCACCAGGAAGGTGTACTTGCGCCCGATCATGTCGCCCAGGCGGCCGAACACCAGCGCGCCGAACGGCCGCACGATGAAGCCGGCGGCAAATGCCAGCAGGGCGAAAATGAAGGCGGCGGTTGGATCGAGGCCGGAGAAGAACTGCTTGGCGATGATGGCCGCCAGCGAACCGTAAAGATAAAAGTCGTACCACTCGAACACCGTCCCGAGCGAGGAGGCAAAGATCACCTTCCTCTCTTCGGCGGTCATTGCCGAGTTCTGGGCGTTGCCCCCGGGTATCGCCACGTTTTGTGCGTTGGCCATCGTCTCCTCCGTTTGTGATCGGAATCTTTCGGGCTGGCGGCCGGCACGCTCTCGCTCTCTGGCGGACGCGCGACAACCTCCGAAGTTGCAATGGATTGTGGGAGGCGAACCTTACTGCGTTCTGACAATTTCGGCCGGGTTCGCCACTAAACGCTCGGGGTATACGCTAGGCGAAAAGCAGGCCCGGCGGTGCTGCGCCGCGCTGCGAAGGGCGTCAGGCGGGCCTGTGTCAGCCTGTGATGCGTGGCGGCGCCGGGATTCTTGCTATGCAGCATCGTCGTGCTGGCGGGCGGGCGCGGGCAGCTCGCGGGCGTCATCGTCTTCATCGCGGTTCATGCGCCAGGCATAGATTGCCGCCATCAGGACGTAGACGATCAGCGCGCCCTGCGCACCGACCCAGAACGAGAAGGGCCAGCCGAAGAAATCGAAGCGCAACTCGCGGGCATACCAGGCGACCACGAAGGTGACAACGAACCAGATCGATAGCAGCACGGCAATCCAGCGCAGGTTGCGATGCCACGCGCGGCGCTCGGACTGATCGGCCTGGTCGCGCCCGCCGCGCGCCTGGTCGGGGTTGGTCATGCAGGCTCCAGTAGGGATGGCCGGCGCAGCGTGATGCGAAAGCACGCGCCGGCCAGGCGCGGCTCCGTCTGGTAGACGTGGTCGAGAATGGTGACATCGCCGCCGTGCTGCTGCACGATCTCGCGCACGATGGCCAGGCCCAGGCCGCTGCCCTGGGTCTTGGTGCCGAGCACGCGGTAGAACCGTTCCATCACGCGCTCGCGCTCGGCCACCGGGATGCCGCAGCCGGTGTCTTCCACCTCGAGATACGCGAAGGGCTCGAAGGCATCCGCGCTGACGCGCACGGTGGCGTGGCCATCGGCCGGCGTGTAGCGGATGGCGTTGTCGATCAGGTTGTTGAGCATCTCGGTGAGCATCAACCGATTGCCTTGCACCATCACCGGATGGTCGTCGGCATCCACGCCGAGGTCGATGCGGCGCGCCCACGCCTGCGGCAGCCAGTCCTTGACCACCTCGCGCGCGAGCGCGGCCAGGTCCAGCGGCGCCATGCTGCCGGCGCCGGCCAGGTTCTCCATGCGCGCCAGCGACAGCAACTGCGTCACCAGGTGGGCCGCGCGCTCCGAGCTGCCGGCGATCTGCGCCAGCGACTTGCGCAGCTCCTCGGGCGATTGCTCGCGCTGCGCCAGTTCCGCCTGCATGCGCAGCCCGGCCAGCGGCGTCTTCATCTGGTGGGCGGCATCGGCGATAAAGCGTTTCTGCGTCTGCACGGACACGTCGAGCCGCGCCAGCAGGTCGTTGAACGAGGCCACCAGCGGCGTGATTTCCTGCGGCGCGGCGCGCTCGTCGATGGGGCTGGTGTCGCCGGGGTTGCGTGCGCGGATGCGCTGCTGGATCGAAGTCAGCGGGGCCAGCCCGCGCGTGAGGCCGAACCACACCAGCACCACCGCCAGCGGCAGGATCACGAACTGCGGCAGGATCACGCCCTTGATGATTTCATTGGCCAGCCGAGCGCGCTTGTCGAGCGTCTCGCCAACCTGCACCAGCACCGGCTGCGCGTCGCCCGCCTGCTTCAGATCGACGTAGGTGTAGGCCACGCGCACGTCGTTGCCCGCGATGCGGTCGTCGCGCAGCGAGACCAGCCCGGCGTGGCCGCGATCGTCCTCGCCGGGCAGCGGCATGTCGTTGTCCCCGGCGACGAACTCGCCGTGCGTGCCCACCACCTGGTAGTAGATGTTGTCGGTTTCATCGGCCCGCAGGATTTCGCGCGCGGACAGGGGCAACTGCAGCGTGACGCGCCCGTTGACCTCGCGCACCTGCTGCGACAGCACGATGGCGCTGGCCTCCAGCGAGCGGTCGAAGGGCCCGTTGGCAATGGATTTCGCCACCAGGTAGGTCACGGCAATGCTCATTGGCCACAGCAGCAGCAGCGGCGCCAGCATCCAGTCCAGGATTTCGCCGAACAGCGAGCGCGGCGATGGATGGCCCGCGCTGTCTTCAAGGTGCGGCAGGGCCTCGGCCAGCGTTTCGTCGCTGACGATCTCATCGGGCGGGGAGGGCGCGCGCGCGGGCCGTGCG
>NZ_JBXASU010000086.1:0-30702 GCF_058809705.1 Cupriavidus sp. MPR-AND1C
CTCGTCTTGGTCTTGCGTGGCATACATGCTCCTTGGTGACATGTTATGCCCTAAACACAAAATCTCTGACAGGCCCCGTTTTGGCGGCGATGGCTCTTGAGCGCAAGATGCCATCGCCGCTCAAGGAAACAGCGACCAACCCCAATCACGCATAATCCAGAGGCAAAGCAGTCGTGTACTTGATCTGCTCCATGGCAAAACTGGAACTGACATCAGCCAGCTCAGCGCCTTGGATCAGCTTCTTGTACACGCGGTCATACGCGGCAATATCCGGCACCACCACGCGCAGCAGGTAATCGGTGTCCCCGGCCATGCGATAGAACTCAGTCACCTCGGGGATCGAGGCGACCAGGTCATGAAAGGTCTTGAGCCATTTGACGCTGTGCTGGCTGGTGCGGACCGAGACGAATACCGTCACGCCCACATTCAGCAGCGCGGGGTCCAGCAGCGCCACCCGCTTGCGTATCACGCCGCTTTCCTCAAGCTTCTGCACGCGCCGCCAGCACGGCGTGGAGGTGAGGCCCACCCGCTCGCCCAGCTCGGCCACCGGCACGGTGGCGTCTTCCTGGAGAGCGGCAAGTATCTGGCGGTCGTATCGGTCCATGGCAAATCCTGTTGGCGCGCAGCGTCGTCCGGGTGCCTGGCCGAGCGCCGCCCGCAAGACTCAGGCCGCGTCCACCAGCAGGTTCACACCGCTGCAGATGTGTTCCTGGTCCACCCCATAAATATGCAGCGACACGGCCACCGCGTCGCTGTCGTTGCCAAGCGCATGGATATGGCGCAGCCCGGCCGGCACGCTGAAGGTATCGCCCACCGTGCGCGTGATCTCGCCGCACGGATGCGCCTGGCGCGCTTGCGCGTCCCAGCGGTAGTGGCGCTCATGCAGCGTGCCGCGCAGCACCCGGTAGGCGCACCAGGTCAGGTGTCCGTGCACCGGGCTGTGCTGCCCCGGCCGCCAGACGATCAGCATGGCGGAGAAGCGCGCCAGCGGATCGGCATGTACCAGATGACGCACATAGCCCTCAGCCGAGCCTTCGCGCAGCGATTCCGGCAGCAGCGCCAGCAGCGTGGCGGCGTCCGGCAGGCTGGCTTCGATGCCTTGCGCCACCATGCGCGCGCTGGCGGCAAAGGCGCACGACATGCCGTCGGACAGCGGGGCAAAGAGATCCGGCTGGCCGTCGGCCGTGTCGAGGGTGCCAAGGACGCCGGTGCTGCGTGCGTGGCTGGCAACATCGGTAACGGCGGCTTGCTGGGTGGCCATGACGGGCTCCTTGTTGGTTTGCGACCATCATAGCGTCCGTCCCGGAGCAAGCACGTGCGTCTTGTCGTGCAAATCCGGACGTGAGTGTAATCGTATTCCAATAAAAATTGAAAATATAGAATATTATTCCTGGCGGTGGCGAAACCGCGGGAAGCCGGTGGATAATGCCGCCTCATGGAAATCAAGTGGCTTGAAGACTTCGTCAGCCTGGCCGAGACGCACAGCTTCTCGCGCTCGGCCGAGCAGCGTCATGTAACGCAGCCCGCGTTCTCGCGCCGGATCCAGTCGCTGGAGTCCTGGGTGGGCACGGAGCTGATCGACCGCTCCAGCTATCCCACCAGCCTGACACCAGCGGGCAAGGTGTTCTACGAGCAGGCCCTGGCCATGCTGGCGCAGGTCAGCGAGACCCGCGCGCTGATGCGGGGGCAGCGTTCGGCCAATGCCCAGGTGCTGGAGTTCGCGGTGCCGCACACGCTGTCGCTGACGTTCTTCCCCGAATGGCTCAAGGCAGTGGAGCGCGAGATCGGCACGCTGCCGTGCCGGCTGCGTGCGCTCAACGTGCATGACGCCGTGCTGGCGCTGGTCGATGGCGGCTGCGACCTGGTGATGGTCTACCACCATGCGCGCCAAGCTATCCAGCTTGATCCCGCGCACTACGACATGATGGTGCTGGGCACCGAACGGCTGTCGCCATACAGCGTGCCGGACGCCACCGGCAAGCCTCTGTACCGGCTGCCGGGCACGGACAAGAAGCCGGTGCCCTTCCTCAGCTATACGCCCAATGCCTTCCTTGGCCGCATGGTCGACATGCTGCTGTCGGAGACCACCGACGCGCTCAAGCTCGACAAATGCTACGAGACCGATATGGCCGAGGCGCTCAAGGTGATGGCGCTGTCCGGGCATGGCATGGCCTTCCTGCCGGAGAGCGCGGTGCGCGAGGAACTGCTCCAGCACCGGCTGGTGCGCGCGGAGGCCGCGCGTGGCGCGGCGTTGTCGATCGACATGGAAATCCGGCTTTACCGGGAGAAGCCGGGCGAACACGTCAACGAGCGGCGCAGCGCGCAGGTTCGCAACAAGCGCCAGCTGGTGGAACGCGTGTGGTCTTCGCTGGCAGCGCAGGCCTTGCCCGCACTGCCGAAACCTTGAAGGCGCGCAACTGGCGCGCCGGGCACACCGCCACATAGCCGGGAAGGCCGGCATGGGGCGGCACGGGGCCTTGGTCAAAGGTTATGCAAAGCATGCATAACGGGATAATCAAACGGCATTGGCTTCGGCGGGGCCGCCTCCCCTAAGCTGGCGGCACCTTCACACCGGAACCAAACGATGTCTTCCGCAGCGCCGTCCAATCCTGCCGTCAAGAACCACACCTTGCCTTCCTACCTGAACGCCGATGCGCTCGGGCCCTGGGGCATCTACCTGCAGCAGGTCGATCGTGTCACGCCTTACCTGGGCTCGCTGGCCCGCTGGGTCGAGACCCTGAAGCGCCCCAAGCGTGCGCTGGTGGTGGACGTGCCGATCGAGATGGATAACGGCACCATTGCCCACTTCGAAGGCTACCGCGTGCAGCACAACATGTCGCGCGGCCCGGGCAAGGGCGGCGTGCGCTTCCACCAGGACGTGACCTTGTCGGAAGTGATGGCCCTGTCGGCCTGGATGTCGGTCAAGAACGCCGCGGTCAACGTGCCGTACGGCGGCGCCAAGGGCGGTATCCGCGTCGATCCGCGCACGCTCTCGCGCTCGGAGCTGGAGCGCGTCACGCGCCGCTATACCAGCGAAATCAACTTCATCATCGGGCCCAACAAGGACATCCCGGCGCCCGACGTCAACACCAATGAACAGGTGATGGCATGGATGATGGACACCTACTCGATGAACTCCGGCAGCACCGCCACCGGTGTGGTGACCGGCAAGCCGATCTCGCTGGGCGGCTCGCTGGGTCGCCGCGAGGCAACCGGCCGCGGCGTGTTCGTGGTGGGTTCCGAGGCGGCGCGCAACCTCGGCCTTGAGATCAAGGGCGCACGCATTGCCGTGCAGGGCTTCGGCAATGTCGGCGCCGTGGCCGCCAAGCTGTTCCATGAGGCTGGCGCCAAGGTGGTGGCGGTGCAGGACCACCGCACCGCGCTGTACAACCCGGCCGGCCTGGATGTGCCCGCCATGATGGAATATGCCTCGCACAGCGGCACCATCGAGGGCTTCCAGGGCGAGACCATCTCCGCCGAGCAATTCTGGCACGTGGACTGCGAAATCCTGATCCCGGCCGCGCTGGAAGGCCAGATCACAGCCCAGAACGCGCCCCACATCAAGGCACGCATGGTCATCGAAGGTGCGAATGGCCCGACCACGCCCGAGGCCGACGACATCCTGCGCGAGCGCAATATCCTGGTGGCGCCCGACGTCATCGCCAATGCTGGCGGCGTTACGGTCTCCTATTTCGAATGGGTACAGGACTTTTCCAGCTTCTTCTGGACCGAAGAGGAAATCAACCAGCGCCTGGTACGAATCATGCAAGAGGCATTCCGGGCGATCTGGCAGGTCGCTCAGGACAACAAGGTTACCTTGCGCACGGCCGCCTTCATCGTGGCGTGCACGCGGATTCTGCAGGCGCGCGAAATGCGCGGTCTCTATCCCTGATGCCTGACGCGGCTTGGCGCCGCAGCGTCGCCATCTGGCGATGCTGCGGCGCAACAGGTCTATCCAGGATTGGTAACGCGGCTGCCGGGCTTCCCGGCAGCCGCGTTGTCGTATGCGCTCGCTGCCCCCACGCGCCAGGGGGCTCCCGTGCTGGCGAGGCCTTGGCTCAAGGCCGGCCCGATGCGCTGGCGCAACGGCTTTACGGCAATGGCGACATGTCTCGCTTGCCTTGCAAACCATGCCTTGGATGGCGCTGTTAGGGGAAAAACCCGTTGTCTTGAGTGCTTGCCTGCGCAATACTATTTCGTCGGCGGGTGGTTTTTTGTTAGAGTCCCGCCTTTCTCTTCATGGTCAAGGAGATGTTATGAATGTTGCCAAGTTGGCTTCCCTGATGATTGCTGCTGGCGTGCTGTGCGGTACCGCGCAAGCTGCCGAGCAACTGACGGGCACGCTGCAGAAGATCAAAGACACCGGTGTGATTACGCTTGGCGTTCGTGAGTCGTCGATTCCGTTCAACTACAACCTCGGCGGCGTGCGCCAGGTCGGTTATTCCTACGATATCAATGTCAAGATCGTGGAAGCGATCAAGGACCAGCTGAAGCTGCCGAACCTGCAGGTCAAGGAAATCCCGATCACCTCGCAGAACCGCATCACCCTGCTGCAGAACGGCACCATCGACATCGAGTGCGGCTCGACCACCAACAACCTCGAGCGCCAGAAACAAGCATCGTTTACCACCAGCATCTTCATCATCGGCACCCGCATCATGGTGAAGAAGGATGGCGGCATCAAGGACTGGGCCGACCTCAAGGGCAAGAACGTGGTGACGACCGCCGGCACCACCTCGGAACGCCTGCTGCGCAAGATGAACGATGACCAGAAGCTGGGCATGAACATCATCAGCACCAAGGACCATGGCCAGTCGTTCCTGACGCTGGAATCGGGCCGCGCCGTCGCCTTCATGATGGACGACGCATTGCTGTTCGGCGAACGCGCCAAGGCCAAGAACCCGGCCGACTGGATCGTGGTGGGCAAGCCGCAATCGCGCGAGTCCTATGGCTGCATGATCCGCAAGGACGATGCACAGTTCAAGAAGCTGTCGGACACCGTGATCACGGGCATGATGAAGGATGGCTCGATCAACACGCTGTACACCAAGTGGTTCCAGCAGCCGGTCCCGCCCAAGGGCCTGAACCTGGACTTCCCGCTGTCGGAAGACATGAAGGCACTGTTCAAGACGCCGAACGACAAGGCACTCGACTGATACTGGGATTCCGGTTGTGTGAAACGGAAGGCATGTCCTTCCGTTTCTTTTTGAGGACACATCATGAACTACAGCTGGCATTGGGGTGTATTCCTCGAACAAGCGGCCCAGAACGAGACCTACCTGGACTGGATGATTTCCGGCCTGAAGGTCACCATTGCACTCGGGCTCTCGTCGTGGATCATCGCCCTCGTCATCGGCTCCGTGCTCGGCGTGCTGCGCACGGTGCCCAACAAGTGGCTGTCCGGCCTGGCCGCGACCTACGTCGAGATCTTCCGTAATATTCCGCTGCTGGTGCAGTTGTTCATCTGGTATTTCGTCATGCCCGAGCTGTTGCCCGGCGGCGAGTCGTTCAAGCAGATGAACCCGTTTGCCCAGCAGTTCCTGGCGGCCATGCTGTGCCTGGGTACCTTTACGGCGGCCCGGGTCTGCGAGCAGGTGCGCTCAGGGATCAACTCGCTGCCGCCCGGCCAGCGCAACGCCGGCCTGGCGATGGGTTTCACGCTGGCCCAGACTTACCGTTATGTGCTATTGCCGATGTCGTTCCGCGTCATCGTGCCGCCGCTGACCTCGGAGTTCCTGAACATCTTCAAGAACTCCGCTGTGGCGTCGACCATCGGGCTGCTGGAGCTGGCGGCGCAGGGGCGCCAACTGGTGGACTACACGGCGCGCCCGTATGAGTCCTTCATCGCGGTGACCATCATGTACGCGCTGATCAATATCGTGGTCATGCTGCTCATGCGCTGGGTCGAAGGCCGCACCCGCGTGCCCGGCTTCATCGGCGGCAAGTAAGAGGACACGTCATGGCATATACATTCGATTTCAGCTCGATCAACGCGACCACGCTGGACGTGCTGGGCGAGGGGATGCTGGTCTCGCTCAAGATCACCGTTACCGCGGTGGTGGTCGGCATCGTCTGGGGCACCATCCTGGCGATGATGCGGCTGTCCTCCGTCAAGCCGCTGAACTGGTTCGCGCAGGGCTACGTCACCATCTTCCGGTCGATTCCGCTGGTGATGGTGTTGTTGTGGTTCTTCCTGATCATCCCGCAGCTGCTGCAAAAGGCCTTCAACCTGTCGCAGGCATCCGACCTGCGCATGACCTCGGCGCTGATTGCCTTTGCCTTGTTCGAGGCGGCGTACTATTCCGAGATCATCCGCGCGGGTATCCAGAGCGTGTCGCGCGGGCAGATGTTCGCCGCGCAGGCCATGGGCATGACCTACGGGCAGTCGATGCGGCTGGTGATCCTGCCGCAGGCCTTCCGCAACATGGTGCCGCTGCTGCTCACGCAAGGCATCATCCTGTTCCAGGATACGTCGCTGGTCTACGTGAGCGCGCTGGCGGACTTCTTTGGCCAGGCCTACGGTATCGGCGAGCGTGATGGCCGCATCGTGGAGATGCTGCTGTTCGCCGGGCTGGTGTATTTCATTATCTGTTTCTCCGCATCGCTGCTGGTCAAGCGTTACCAGAAAAAGGTGGCCGTATGATTGAAATCAATAACGTCTCCAAGTGGTACGGCGCCTTCCAGGTGCTGACCGATTGCACCACCAAGGTCGCCAAGGGCGAAGTCGTGGTGGTGTGCGGCCCCTCGGGTTCGGGCAAGTCGACGCTGATCAAGACCGTTAACGCGCTGGAGCCCTTCCAGAAGGGCGACATCACGGTGGACGGCACCTCGGTGGGCTCGCCCAAGACCAACCTGCCCAAGCTGCGTTCGCGCGTGGGCATGGTGTTCCAGAACTTCGAACTGTTCCCCCACCTGTCGATCACCGAGAACCTGACCATCGCCCAGACGAAGGTGCTCGGCCGCTCGAAGGAAGAAGCCATGGCGAAGGGCCTGAAGTACCTGGACCGCGTGGGCCTCAAAGCCCAGGCGGCCAAGTTCCCGGGCCAGCTGTCGGGCGGCCAGCAGCAGCGCGTGGCAATTGCCCGCGCGCTGTCGATGGATCCGATCTGCATGCTGTTCGACGAGCCGACCTCCGCGCTGGACCCGGAGATGGTCAACGAAGTGCTGGACGTGATGGTGCAGCTGGCGCAGGAAGGCATGACCATGATGTGCGTGACCCACGAAATGGGTTTCGCGCGCAAGGTCGCCAACCGCGTGATCTTCATGGACCAGGGCAAGATCGTCGAGGACTGCGCCAAGGAAGAGTTCTTCGGCAATATCGACGCGCGCTCCGAGCGGGCCAAGCAGTTCCTGTCGAAGATCCTGCATCACTGATGCGGGCCGCCGCCCCGATGGGCGGCAGGATGCAAAAAGGGACGCCTCGGCGTCCCTTTTTGTTTGGCGCGTGGCGCTGCCGCAGACAGTACAAGGGGTATGGCAAGGCCGCGCAACGATGCCAGAATCTCTTTGAAATGGCCTCTCAGGTGCAGGCGCTGTTGGCCGCGTTCTTGGCCTGGACTTCCGGCGGGATCGGCACCGTCAGCGTCATCACCGAGCGGCCTTCCTCGAACATCATCAGCTCGCCGGGCGCGAAGGCGGTCCAGGTTTCGTTGTCGGTCAGTGGCGCCGTGGCGATCACCGCCACGCGGTCGTCGGGCGTGGTGACCTGGGCGAAGTCGATCGACAGGTCGGCATCGATCAGGTGGGCGGTGGAGAAGGGCCACTGGCGCACGATGTAGTACAGGCGCGTGGAGCAGTGGGAGAACAACGCCTGTCCATTGGACAGCAGGTAGTTGAACACGCCGTGCTGCGTGATCTCGCGCGTGATGTCCGCCAGCGCGTGGCACAGCTCGTTGAGCGGCGGCTGCGAGCCTGGGAAGCGCTTGCGCAGCCCCTGCATCAGCGTGCAGAAGGCGAGTTCACTATCGGTGTCGCCGACCGGCTGGTAGACCCCCGACAGGAAAGGCGAGAAGTCCTTCAGGTCGCCGTTGTGGGCGAAGATCCAGTGCCGCCCCCACAGCTCGCGCATGAAGGGATGGCAGTTTTCCAGCCGCACCGTGCCCTGGGTCGCCTTGCGGATATGGGAGATGACGTTCTTGGACTTGATCGGGTAGCGCTTGACCAGCTCAGCCACGGGCGAGGTGCCGGCGGACTGGTTGTCGATGAACAGGCGGCAGGCCTTGTCCTCGAAGAACGCCACGCCAAAGCCATCGGCATGGTGATCCGTGACGCCGCCGCGGGCGGCGAAGCCGGTAAAGGAGAACGTCACGTCGGTCGGCGTGGCGCAGTTCATGCCGAGCAGCTGGCACATGGCGGGCACCGGACCGGCAGCAGGCTGCCGGATTGCAATAGAATGTTCCATTATCCGGCCTGCCCGGGTTATCTGCCAAGCGCAGCGCGTTTTTCCCCGATTTCAATACCGTTCAGCGGGCCCTCGAGACATGAGCAAATACAAGATCGCAGTCATCCCCGGCGATGGCATCGGCACCGAAGTGATGCCCGAGGGCCTGCGCGTGATGGACGCCGCCGCGCGCCGGTTCGGCATCGACATGCAGTTCGATCACTTCGACTTCTCCAGCTGCGACTACTACGCCCGCCACGGCAAGATGCTGCCGGACGACTGGTTCGACACCCTGGTCAAGTACGACGCCATCTACTTCGGCGCGGTGGGCTGGCCGGACGCCGTGCCCGACCATATCTCGCTGTGGGGCTCGCTGCTGCAGTTCCGGCGCTCCTTCGACCAATACGTCAACCTGCGCCCGGTGCGGCTGATGCCCGGTATCCGCAGCCCGCTGGTGGACCGCGACGGCCATGCGCGCAAACCGGGTGACATCGATTTCTACGTAGTGCGCGAGAACACCGAGGGCGAGTACTCGAGCATCGGCGGGCGCATGTTCCCCGGCACCGACCGGGAGGTTGTGATCCAGGAAACGGTGATGACGCGCACGGGCGTGGACCGCATCCTCAAGTTCGCCTTCGAGCTGGCGCAAAAGCGTCCGGCCAGGCATCTGACCTCGGCCACCAAGTCCAACGGCATCTCCATCACCATGCCGTACTGGGACGAGCGGGTGGAGGCCATGGCTACCCACTACCCCGGCGTGAAGGTCGACAAGTACCACATCGACATCCTCACCGCGCACTTCGTCCAGCATCCGGACTGGTTCGACGTGGTGGTCGCCAGCAACCTGTTTGGCGACATCCTGTCCGACCTGGGGCCGGCCTGCACCGGCACCATCGGCATCGCGCCCTCGGGCAATATCAACCCGGACCGCACCTTCCCCAGCTTGTTCGAGCCCGTGCACGGCTCCGCGCCGGACATCGCCGGGCGCGGCGTGGCCAACCCGATCGGCCAGATCTGGTGCGGCGCCATGATGCTGGAGCATCTGGGTCAGCCGGAAGCCGGCGCGGCCGTGCTGGGTGCCATCGAGAAGGTGCTGTCGGCCGGGCCGGAGCATGCCCCGCTGACCCGCGACATTGGAGGCAAGGCCGGCACGGCGGACCTGGGCCAGGCCATCGCGCAAGCGCTGTGAGTACGGCTGCCCAACCTTTGCCGGCCACCGCGGCCGACGCGCGCGCCCTGCTGCTCGATAGCTTCCATGCCGCGGTGGCGGCAGCGGATCCGCTGCGCATCGTGGCGGACCACCTGCCGTCGCCCCAGGCTGGCGGGCGTACCCTGGTGGTAGGCGCCGGCAAGGCCGCGGCATCGATGGCGCTGGCCGTGGAGCGCGCGTATGCCAGCCAGAACAGCGCGGTGCAGCTCGACGGCCTGGTGGTGACGCGCTACGCCCACGGCCTGCCGACCGAACACGTGCGCGTGATAGAGGCCGGCCACCCGGTGCCGGACGAGGCCGGCGAGCGCGCCGCCGCCGAGATCCTGGCGCGGGCTGGCGAGCTGGGGCCGGACGACAGGCTGATCGTGCTGGTGTCCGGCGGCGGCTCCAGCCTGCTGTCGCTGCCGGCCGAGGGCATCGGCATGGCGGACCTCAAGGCCACCACGCAGGAGCTGCTGCGCTGCGGCGCTCCCATCACGGATATGAATATCGTGCGCAAGCACCTGTCGCGCATCCAGGGCGGGCACCTCGCCCGGGCCTGCCGCGCGCCGGTGACCACGCTGATCGTGTCTGACGTGGCCGGGGACGACCCCAGCGCCATCGCTTCCGGTCCCACCGTGCCAGACGCCAGTACCTACGCTGATGCCCTGGCAGTCCTGCGCCGCTACGGTGCGGTGGTCCCGCCGGTGGTGCAGGCGTACCTGGAGCGCGGTGCGCGCGGCGAAGTGGCGGAAACGCCCAAGCCTGGCGATCCGCTGTTCGCGCGGGTTGAGAATCGTGTGATCGCTACCGCCCACGGCAGCCTGATGGCGGCAGCGGATCACTTTCGCGCGCGCGGCATCCAGCCGGTGGTGCTGGGCGACACGGTGACCGGCGAGGCGCAGGAAGTTGCCCGGGTCTACGCAGCGCTGGTGCGTGAGATACGCGCGTACAATGCGCCATTCGCGGTGCCCGTGGTGCTGATTTCCGGTGGCGAATGCACCGTCACGTTGCCGCAGGGCAATGGCGCGGCGGCTGGGAAGCCCCGTGGCGGGCGTTGCTCGGAGTTCCTGCTGTCGCTCGCCCTGGAGCTGGATGGCGTTGATAATGTGTACGCCATCGCGGCGGACACCGACGGCATCGACGGCTCCGAGGATAATGCCGGCGCGTCGCTGGACCCGTCCACGCTCGCGCGTGCGCAGGCTGCCGGCGCATCGGCGCGCGCGCGGCTTGACGCGCATGATGCCTGGGGCTTGTTCGACGCCGCCGGCGACCTCGTGGTGACGGGCCCCACGCGGACCAATGTGAATGACTACCGCGCCATCCTGATCCTGTAATCCCTGACAAGCGCCAGCCGCGACTGCCGGCCGGCCCCCGAAAGCCATGACCCAGACTCTCACCATTACCCGCCCGGACGACTGGCACCTGCACCTGCGTGACGGCACGGCCCTGGCCGCCGTCCTGCCGGATACCGCCCGCCAGTTCGCCCGCGCCATCATCATGCCCAACCTGAAGCCGCCCGTGACCACGGTGGCGCAGGCCGCGGCCTACCGCGGCCGCATCCTGGCCGCGCTGCCGGCGGGCATGGCGTTCGAGCCGCTGATGACGCTGTACCTGACCGACAAGACCACCGCCGAGGAAATCGTCGCTGCCAAGGCCAGCGGCTTCGTGCACGGGGTCAAGCTCTATCCGGCCGGCGCCACCACCAACAGCGATGCCGGCGTGACCGACCTGCGTCACTGCGCGGCAGCGCTGGAAGCCATGCAGCGCGTGGGCCTGCCGTTGCTGGTGCACGGCGAAGTGACCGATCCGGCGATCGACATCTTCGACCGCGAAGCCGTCTTCATCGACAAGGTCATGACGCCGCTGCGCCGCGACTTCCCTGCGCTCAAGGTGGTGTTCGAGCACATCACCACCAAGGATGCGGCCGAGTACGTGCGCGACGCGCAAGGCCCCGTCGCCGCAACCATCACTGCGCATCACCTGCTGTACAACCGCAACGCCATCTTCACCGGCGGCATTCGCCCGCACTATTACTGCCTGCCGGTGCTCAAACGCGAGACCCACCGCGAAGCCCTGGTGGCCGCGGCCGTGTCCGGCAGCGAGCGCTTCTTCCTCGGCACAGACAGCGCGCCGCACGCGCGCGGGCTGAAGGAACATGCCTGCGGCTGCGCCGGCTGCTATACCGGGCTGCACGCCATGGAGCTCTACGCCGAGGCCTTCGAAGCCGCCGGTGCGCTGGACAAACTGGAAGCCTTCGCCAGCTTCAACGGCCCGGCGTTCTACAGCCTGCCGCGCAATAGCGGCACGCTCACCCTGGTCCGCGAGGCGTGGGAGCTGCCGGCCGAACTGCCATATGGCGACACCACGCTGGTGCCGCTGCGCGGCGGCGAGACGCTGCACTGGAAGGCCCGCTAAGCCGCGCTGGCGAAGTGGAAGTGCAAGCACAGAGCCAGGTCCGGCTGGCGCTGGCTGCGGCGGTGGCGCAGATCGACTGGGCGCAGCCATGGTTCCGGCCGTTTGCCACCATCGGCTCGGCGCTGGACAGCGCGCTGCGAGGCGGTGCCGACCTGCGCGCCGTGCTCAGCGAAGTGGCTGCGCAGCGCGCGCTGCGCAATGCCCGCGGCGCGCCGCTGCGTTTCGTTGCGCAAGCCGAACTGCCGGCCGGCACGGCCTACGAGGCACATATTTACGCCACCGGCGCCGTGCCGACGCGCGACAACCTGCACGATTTCTTCAATGCGCTCATCTGGCTGCATTTTCCCCGTTCCAAACGCGTGCTGAACCGGCTGCAGGCCCGCGCCATCGCGGTGGCGGGCGTGCAGGGCAGCCGTGGCAGCCTGCGCGATGCCGCGACCTTGTTCGACGAGAACGCCATCCTGTTCCTGAGTGCCGACAGTGGCCTGGAGTCTGTTTTGCGCGGTTTTGGCTGGGAGCAGCTGTTCGTTGCGCGGCGGAGTGTCTGGGACGGTAGCGAGCATGCCGGCAGCCGTGACAGCACCGCCCGCTGCGGCGTGGTGCCCTTCGGCCACGCCTTGCTGGAGAAGCTGGTGCGGCCCTATAAGGCCCTGACCGCGCATGCATGGCCGCTGGCCGTCCCGCCGGCTGCAGGCGCCGCGCTCCCCGGCTCGCTCGACGATTCCGTGTGCGCCTCGCTCGAAGCGGCCGAGCTGCACAGCGGCCGCTTTGCGCCGTTACCGGTGCTGGGCATTCCCGGCTGGTGCGAAGCCAATCGCGATCCGGCCTACTATGCGGATACCACGGTGTTTCGTCGCGGGCGCCGCGCGCAGGCCGCATGAGGGTGGCCGGTTCGTGGCCAAACGGTGTTAGACTGCGGGCCGCAAAGCAGGCCAGACAATCGCTGCTTGCACCCTCGTGGTGCAAGGGGAGGAAAGTCCGGACTCCATAGGGCAGGGTGTTGGCTAATAGCCATCCACGGCAACGTGCGGAATAGGGCCACAGAGACGAGTCTTGCCATCGGGTTCGCCCGATGGGAAGGGTGAAACGCGGTAACCTCCACCTGGAGCAATCCCAAATAGGCAGGCATTGAGGCGGCCCGCTGAGCCTGCGGGTAGGGAGCTTGAGCCGGTCGGTAACGATCGGCCTAGAGGAATGATTGTCACGTGCCGGTAACCGCAAGGAAGCCGGCGCGCACAGAATCCGGCTTATCGGCCTGCTTTGCTTCTGATTCTTTAGCGTGACGCGCACCCATCCCAACTGGGCGCGCCACCGCCGGCTCCCCCCGGGGCTGGTCAGGCGCCAGGCGCCTACACCTCTACAATTTCCATCGTGTGCGTGATTTCCGCCGTCTTGGCCAGCATGATCGAGGCCGAGCAATACTTGTCGTGCGACAGGTGGATGGCGCGCTCGACCGCGCCGGGGTTCAGGTTGCGCCCGCTCACCTTGAAATGGAAGTTGATCTTGGTGAAAACCTTCGGATCTTCGCTGGCGCGCTCCGCTTGCAGCTTCACGCTGCAGCCGCGCACATCCTGCCGGCTCTTCTTCAGGATCAGCACCACGTCATAGGCGGTGCAGCCGCCGGTGCCCAGCAGGACCATTTCCATCGGACGCGGGGCCAGGTTGTGGCCGCCGCCCTCGGGCGCACCGTCCATCGCCACGATATGGCCACTGCCCGTCTCGGCCACGAAGCTCATGCCGTCGGTGCCCATCCAAGTTACTTTGCATTCCATTTTGTTCGATCCTGCGTTCTAGTGAGTGCGTATTCGATCATGAACACGCGATTTCAAAGCTTGCTTTTTGAGTATAGGCCACCTGGCTAGAAGCGCCGTAACTCGGCATTTTTCCCGAAAACTGAAGTTTTCTTCTAAGATGGCAGTGCCGTGACAGCGCGGCGCATTCTTAAGTTATTGATTTTATTGTATAAAAAGCATTCTTGTGCTTCGTCGTATGTTTTCATAATACGGAATGGCATTTCGCACTGCAAATTTCCTTGCGCTGGGAGAGCGCTCATGTATAATTTGCATCATTGAACGACGGCGCACAACACGGCGCAGAGTGCGAAAGCGAATCGGATGGTTTCAGCCACATTCGCCGGCCCGCACCGCGATCCAGCCCCGTCGATCTCCCGGTGTCTCCTCCACCCTCCTCCTTTGGTGGATTCAAACCCAAGCTCAATAGCTTGGGTTTTTTTTATTCTGCGCCTGCCAGACCCGATGCGCATCCTGCTGAAAAGTGCTTCATGGGTTTCTTTTGTGCTGCTTACTGCCATTCTGGATGGCGAGCAGCATACGGTGCGGCACCATCTTGGCGTTCTCCCCCAACTTTCCTTGTGCTCAGGCCTCAGTCCGCAGTATACTCGTAGGCTTTTCCGTCATGCCCGCGGGAAGGAATTCAGGGAGAGCCTGCACATACAAGCAGGAAGGTCAGATCCTAAGGGTCGGCCGACGACGTAAAGTCAATGTTTCGGGCAGGTTCTACAAGTCTCAGGAAAAATCATGAAGACCTTTTCCGCAAAGCCTGCAGAGGTTAAGCGCGACTGGTACGTGATTGACGCGACGGACAAAGTCCTCGGCCGTGTTGCCAGCGAAGTGGCACGCCGACTGCGCGGCAAGCACAAGCCGGAATTTACTCCGCACGTCGACACGGGTGATTACATCATCATCGTCAACGCAGGCAAGCTGCGTGTCACGGGTACCAAAGAAACCGACAAGAAGTACTATCGTCACTCGGGTTACCCGGGCGGCATTTACGAAACGACGTTCGGTAAGATGCAGCAACGTTTCCCGGGCCGCGCCCTGGAAAAAGCTGTGAAGGGCATGTTGCCGAAGGGCCCGCTGGGCTATGCGATGATCAAGAAGCTGAAGGTTTACGCCGAAGCCGAGCATCCGCATGAAGCGCAGCAGCCTAAAGCGCTGGAAATCTAAGGGGGCCATCCATGATCGGAAATTGGAATTACGGTACTGGCCGCCGCAAGAGCGCAGTGGCTCGGGTCTTCATCAAGTCGGGCAAGGGCGATATCATCGTCAACGGCAAGCCCATCAATGAGTATTTCGCTCGCGAAACCTCGCTGATGATCGTGCGCCAGCCGCTCGAACTGACCGCCAACGCACAGACCTTCGACATCAAGGTCAACGTCACTGGCGGCGGTGAAACGGGTCAAGCCGGCGCAGTGCGCCACGGCATCACCCGTGCACTGATCGACTACGATGCCACCCTGAAGCCGTCGCTGTCCAAGGCCGGTTTCGTCACGCGCGATGCGCGTGAAGTGGAACGTAAGAAGGTCGGTTTCCACAAGGCGCGTCGTCGGAAGCAATTCTCGAAGCGTTAATGTGTGTTCGGCGGGTCCGGTTCAACCGGATCTGGCCGTTCAGAAAAAACCGCACGGCTTGCCGTGCGGTTTTTTTTCGCCGTTGGCGCACGTGAAGCTGCGTGCAATGGGGTGCAACGGCAGGCTATCACCACGTTTTACAAATACTTTGCATCTCCCCGGATACAATCCCTGCTCTTGCCGCCCGGAGAACCCGACCATGATGCATTGGATGCGATGGCCTGCCGACCCGCTCCGCGCCCGCCTGCCGGTGCCGCGCATCCGCGGCGCATGAAGTATCGCGTGCTGCGCCCGCGCCGGGGCTCGCTATCCGGGAGCCTGGCGGTGCGTTCACATTTGCCGTGGCCGCTGCGCGTGCTGGGCGCCGCCGCGGTGCTCGTCGTCGTGCTTGTGGTGGTGGTGGTCGCCGCGCGTTGGGCATACGACGCTGGCCGGCGGCTGGCTGGTGCGCCGGATATGACGGCGGAGAACAAGGCGCTGCGCGAGCAGGCGGCGGTGATGACGGCTCAGCACGAGCGCTTGCAGGCGGTGGCAAACACCGCCGAGGCGCAGTTGCAGATGGCACGCAGCGCCCAGGAGGCGCTGGCCGGGCAACTGAAGACGGCGGAAGGCGAGGTCGCTCAACTCAAGGAAGACCTGGCATTTTTTGAGGGCCTGCTCCCGGCCAGCGGCAATACGTCCGGGATCCATGTGCGGAGTTTTCGCGTGGGTCTTGATGAAGCCGACCCGCTGAAGATGCACTATCGATTGCTGATAATGCAGGGTGGATCCAAGGCTTTTTCATCCTTGCCGGAGTTCCGCGGTGAGTTACAGTTGGTCGTTTCGCTGATGCGGGATGGCAAGCCGGTCACATTGAGCCTGCCGGAAAATGGCACCGGCTCGCTGCCCGGCCTGCGGGTCACGCACTACCAGCGGATCGAAAGCGCCTTCGCGCTGCCTGCCGGCGCCACGGTACGGGCGGTCACGGTACGAATTTTGCAAAACGGTCAGTTGCGCGCGACCCAGACGGCCATGCCGTGAGGGTGCGCTGGGCCAGCAACGAAAAAAGGGACCTATGTTGTTTTCCAAGAAGAAAGGCCTGTCGATCGATACCCTGATCGGCCAGCACAGCGTGATCCAGGGCGACCTGACGTTTTCGGGCGGCCTGCGCCTGGATGGCCGGGTACGCGGCAACGTGACGGCGGCCGCTGACCAGGCGAGCATGCTGGTCATCAGCGAAAAAGGCGTGGTCGAGGGCGAAGTCCGGGTCGGGCACCTGATTCTCAACGGCACGGTCACCGGGCCGGTGCACGCGACGGAGCTGCTGGAGTTGCAACCGCACGCCCGCGTGCAGGGCGAGGTGCACTACGCCGCGCTGGAAATGCACCAAGGGGCATTGGTGGAGGGCCGCCTCGTGCCGCTCGGCAATGCGCAGCCCAAGGCGCTGCCCAACCTGGTTCTGGCATCCGGTACGCAAGAATCCGCCTGATACGGCACCCGTGGCCAGGTTGCGCCAACAGAACCCCTTGAATTCACGGGGTTTCGGCACGATCTTCCCGGAGCGCTTAAAATACAGGCGTATCTACATAGGAGAACCCCATGAACGCAGTCGCAGAGGCACCCGTTACCGAGGACATGCCGGCCCCGTTCGTCTTTACCGACAGCGCTGCCGACAAGGTCAAGCAGTTGATCGAGGAAGAGGGCAATGCCGATCTGAAACTGCGCGTGTTCGTGCAGGGCGGCGGCTGTTCCGGCTTCCAGTATGGCTTCACCTTCGACGAAGAGGTGAACGAGGACGACACCACGCTGGACAAGAATGGCGTCACGCTGTTGATCGATTCGATGAGCTACCAGTATCTGGTGGGCGCCGAGATCGATTACAAGGAAGACATCAACGGCGCGCAATTCGTGATCAAGAACCCCAACGCAAGCACCACCTGCGGTTGCGGCTCTTCGTTCTCGGTATAAGGCTCGCAAGGGCGCCGCGGCTTCCGAGAGGTTCTCGCGGCATAAAAAAAGCGCACTTAGGTGCGCTTTTTTTTTAGGCGTCCCGGCGCCAGACCACCGGGAACCAGTCCTCGCGCATCCGCTCGCCGTTGGCCAGGCCGATTCCGGGGAAGGGCGGCGAGGTGCGGCCAGGCCGCTCCAGATAGCGCACGTCGTCGCCCAGGAAGCGTGCCGAGAAGGCGCGGCGGCGCCCCGTCCCGGTATTGCCCGCGGCACCATGTACCGTGCGGAAGTCGAACACCACGGCATCGCCGGGCTCCAGCTCCGGTATCAGGATTGCGTGGCTGCCGTCGTCCACGTCCGGCATCTCCATGAACTGGTCGCTGCCCGCATAGAAATTCTCATTGCTGGCCCAGCGCTTGGGCCTGACCAGTTTGGGCCAGCGGTGCGAGCCCAGCACCACGCGCAAGGTATTGGCGGTGGTGACCGGGTCCAGCGGGATCCAGTAGCTCGCGGTCTGCAGGCCATCCACGCAGTAGTAGGGCAGGTCCTGGTGCCACGGTGTGGGCTTTGCCGTGCCTGGTTCCTTGACCAGGATGTGCTCATGGAACACCTGGACGGCCTCGGCCTGCATGATGTGGCCGGCGATGGCTGCGGCCGGTGAGCGCCGGATGAAGTCGGCGAACGGCTGGATGCGCTCCCAGTTGCAGTAATCCTCGAAAAAGCGGCCACGCTCGCCGCTGCCGACGTTCTCGATGGCAAAAGGGCCCGGCTTCGCGAGATTCTGCTCGAATCCTTCGCGCAGCGGCGTCACCCAATCGGTGAAGGCGCCGCGCAATACCAGGGCGCCGTCGCGCTGGTAGGTGTCGATTTCGGCTGCGGTGATGTGCATGAGGGTCCCGTGGATGGCTGGCTTGGGACGAGTATCGGGGCAGGGCGCCAATAGGAAAAGAATATATTTCCTATGCTGTAGTATAGAAAATCATGATTGGATTCTCCTTCCGCCAGCTCGAGTACTTTGTCGCGGCCGCCGAGCACGGCAGCATCAGCGCGGCTGCCCGTGCGCGCCACGTATCGCAGCCTTCCGTGTCGCAGGCCGTGGCGCAGCTCGAGCAAACGCTGGGCGAGATCCTGTTTCGCCGCCAGGTCAGCCGCGGGCTGGAGCTGACGCCGGCTGGCCAGCGCTTGCTGGGCCGCGCCCGCGACATCCTGGCGCTGGCCGCAGGCCTTGCAACCGATGGCGTGGACCAGGCACAGGCACGCGGCCTTAGCGGGCAGCTGTCGCTGACGTGCTTCCAGGATCTTGGCGCCTATTACGTACCGCGGCTGCTGGCCGGCTTCCGGCGGCTGCATCCGCATGTTGCCGTGACGCTGTTCGAGGCCGACCTGGCCACGGTGCATCGCACGCTCGCTGCCGGCAAGGCGGAGCTGGCGTTGACCTACGATCTCGGCTTCGACCAGCGCATTGCACGCTGGGTACTTGCCCGGCTTGCCCCCTACGCGCTGCTGCACGCCGGCCATGCGCTGGCCGTCCAGCCAAGCGTGAGCCTGCAAGACCTGTCCGGCGAACGGTTGATCCTGGAGGATATTGCGCAAACACGTGAGTACTTCCTCTCGCTGTTCTGGGCGCACGGCTTGCGCCCGCAGCTGCACCAGTACACCCAGACCTTCGAGATGCAGCGCGGCCTGGTGGCGCACGGCTATGGCGTGGCGCTCTCGTGCACGCGTCCGGCAGGCGACCACAGTTATGACGGGCAGCCCATCGTTTGCTTGCCGCTGAGCGAGGCCGTGACGCCGCAGCGCGTGGTGCTGGCGCGTTCGCCGGCCATGCGGCCGTCGCCCGTCGCGCAAGCATTTATCCAGTGGGTTTGCGAGGCAGGCCACGCCGAGCCGGCGTGAGGGTGGCGAGGTGTCGCTATCGAGGGTAGAGCGCGCCCAGGACACGCGGGCCGGCCGCGCCGGTGACGGTGGGCACATTGCCCGGTGCTCCGCGCAGCATCTGCCGCGCCAGCCAGGCAAAAGCGATGCCCTCCACCTGCGATACGGGAACGCCCAGTTCGTCCGAGCTTTGCACCGCCACGGCGGGCAGCGCCTGCACCAGCAACGCCATCACCAGGTGGTTGCGGGCGCCGCCGCCGCACACGATCAGCCGCGCCGCGTCGGGCGCGTGCTGGCTGACATCGCGGGCGATGGCCCCGGCGGTCAGCGCGGCCAGCGTGGCCTGCACGTCGGCGGGGTCGAGTGCCGTGCCATGCTGGGAAAGATGATTTTCCAGCCAGGCGGGATGGAACAGGTCGCGGCCCGTGCTCTTGGGCGGGGCCACGCTGAAATAAGGCTCGGCCAGCAGGCGCGCCAGCAGCGCCTGGTCGACCTTGCCGCTGGCGCCCCAGGCGCCGTCGGCATCGTAGGCCAGGCCGTGATGCCGGTCGATCCAGTAGTCGAGCAGCACGTTGCCCGGGCCGCAGTCGAAGCCGGTGACCGGCCGCGCCGCGCTGCCTTCGCTGGCGGCGGGCAGCACGCTGATATTGGAGATCCCGCCGATATTGCAGGCCACCCGTGTCTGGGCGGCGTCGCCGAACAGCGCCTGGTGCACCGCCGGCACCAAGGGCGCTCCCTGGCCGCCGGCCGCCACGTCGCGGCTGCGGAAATCCGCCACCACGTCAATGCCCGTCAACTCGGCCAGCAGCGCGGGTTGCTGGCTCTGGCGGGTATAGCCGATGCCGTCGTACAAGCCGGGCCGATGGCGAACGGTCTGGCCGTGCGCGCCGATTGCCGCGATGGCGTCCGGCGCCAGCCCGGCATCGCGCAGCAGGGCCGCCACGCAAGCCGCATAGACGCGCGCCAGCCCATTGGCGGCCAGCGCCTCGCGGTGGATTTCATCGTCGCCGGGCTGCTGCAGCGCGCTGAACGCGTCGCGCAGCTCGGCCGGGAAGGGCTGGAAGGCTGCAGCCAGCACCGTGGGCCGTGGCCCCGAGAAATCGACCAGCACGCCGTCCGCGCCGTCCATGCTGGTGCCGGACATGATGCCGATAAAGCAATCTGGGGGCGAAATTGGCATGCTGGGCGCGCGGGCTCGATGGATCAATTGCTGGCCGAAGCCACGTTGTAGGTACGCAGCGCGTTGATGCGGCTAAGCATCTCGCTGGTATAGCTCAGGAACTGCTGGCGCGCCGGGCCGGACAGCGCGGGCGTGTCGAGCGCGGCGATGGCCAGCGGGTTCAGCGGCACATCGTTGACGCGGAACTCGTAGTGCAGGTGCGGCCCAGTGGCCCAGCCGGTCTGGCCAACGTAGCCAATGACCTCGCCTTGCGACACATGCTGCCCGCGCTTCATCGTGGCAAAGCCGGACAGGTGCGCGTAGTAGGTGGAGTAGCCGCTATGGTGCTTGAGGATGACGATGTTACCGTAGCCGTTCTGCTGGCCGACAAACTCGACTTCGCCGTCGCCGGTGGCCATCACCTTGGTGCCCGTAGGTGCGGCAAAGTCCACGCCCTTGTGCTGTGCCCAGTGGTGGTGCAGCGGATGGTCGCGTCCGCCGAAGCCCGACGAAACGCGCGAGAACTCCACCGGCGAGCGCAGGAACGGCCGCTTCATGCTGCGCCCGTCAAAGGTGTAGTACGCGCCCTGCTTGCTGCCTTCCGGTGCGTACCAGAGCGCCTGGTGCAACTGGTTGTGGTTGATCAGCTCGACCGCCATCACGCGCCCGTTGCGCACGAACGCACCGTCGCGAAAGCCCGCTTCGTAGACGATGCGGAAGCGGTCTCCACTGGTGATGTCATGGTGGAAATCGATCACGCCGGAGAAGATCGAGAGCATTTGCTGGACGATCTCGTCGGGCACATTGGCCGCGTCCATGGCCTTGAAGAAGCCACCCGAGGCAATGGCGCCGGACAGCATCTCGTAGTGCAGTTCGTTCTTCACCGACTGCACGCGGGCCTTGTAGACCGGATCGGCAGGGTCGCCCGCGCGTTCGATCACCAGTTCGCGGGAGGCGTTTGCGTCACCGCCGAGGTTGGCTTGCAGCGACACCAGCAGGTTGTTCTCGTCGACCTCGGCCTGCACCGTCTGGCCGGGATTGAGGTCGAACAGGCCGCGCGCGGTGGTGTTGCGCCGGATAAAGGCCTGCGCATCGGGGTCGTCCACGCCCAGCCGCTTGAGCAGGCTGGCAATGGTGTCGCCGCGCTGCATGCGCTCTTCGCGCACAAAGGTAGCGTCGGTTTCGGTAAGCTGTTCGAGTTGCGTGCGCAGATCGGGCAGGCGTATCGCCTCCCGGACACGCGGAGCCTGGGGGTCGTCGAAGGCACTACGGGGGGCCACGCCCATGGCGGCTGCCATGCCCAGCGTGAACACCGTACCCACCGCTGCTGTCAACTGCTTGCGCCGACGGGCGTGCAGGGCATTGGTAGGATCGACCAGAACCACCAGCTCCCGCGCGAAAACTTCGCGGAGTCTGGACCACATCACGTAAAATTCACTCTTTGTTTCGGGCTGCGTTGCCGCGACGATTTTTTTGCTTCGTCTGCCTTCCTCCCCGGAGGTGCGGCGCCTGCCATATTGGTTTGCCGCCTAGAATGGCGGTTGGCCCACGGGAACATTCCCGTTTGCACAAGAAGCGCGGATTATACCAAAACCGGCCGCAAGCCGTTTTGTGCCGCCATCTGAATTCTCATGTTTTTCAAAGACTTACGTCATGACTGAAGTTTCCTCCGGCGCTGCCACTACCTACCCCCTCACGCCCACCGTGATGCACGCCCTGGAGGTGTCCAAGCGCGGTTGCGACGAACTGCTGGTCGAATCCGAATGGCTGGCCAAGCTCGCGCGCAGCGAGGCCACCGGCGTGCCGCTGCGCATCAAGCTGGGGCTGGACCCGACCGCGCCCGATATCCATATCGGCCACACGGTGGTGCTCAACAAGATGCGTCAGTTGCAAGACCTGGGCCACCAGGTCATCTTCCTGATCGGCGATTTCACCTCCACCATCGGCGATCCGTCCGGGCGCAACGCCACCCGTCCTCCGCTCACGCGCGAGCAGATCGAGGCCAACGCCCAGACCTACTACAGCCAGGCCAGCCTCGTGCTCGATCCGGCCAAGACCGAGATCCGCTACAACAGCGAGTGGTGCGATCCGCTGGGCGCGCGCGGCATGATCCAGCTGGCGGCCAAGTACACCGTGGCGCGGATGATGGAGCGCGACGACTTCACCAAACGCTACCGCACTGGGATTCCGATTTCGGTGCATGAGTTCCTTTACCCGCTCATGCAGGGCTACGACTCCGTCGCGCTCAAGGCCGACCTGGAACTGGGCGGCACCGACCAGAAGTTCAACCTGCTGGTGGGCCGGGAGCTGCAGAAGGAATACGGCCAGGAGCAGCAGTGCATCCTGACCATGCCGCTGCTGGTGGGCCTGGATGGCGTGGAGAAGATGTCCAAGTCCAAGGGCAACTACATTGGCGTGACCGAAGCCCCGAGCGAGATGTTCGGCAAGCTGATGAGCATCTCGGATGACTTGATGTGGAAGTACTACGAGCTGCTGTCGTTCCGCCCCATGAGCGAGATCGACCTGATGAAGCAGGAGATCTCGCTGGGCCGTAATCCGCGCGACTGCAAGGTGATGCTCGGCCAGGAGATCGTCACGCGCTTCCACAGCGCAGCCGACGCCGACCGCGCGCTTGAGGATTTCAACCACCGCGCGCGTGGCGGCGTGCCCGACGAGATCCCCGAGGTCAGCCTTTCCGGCGCACCGCTGGGCATCGGCCAGTTGCTCAAGCAGGCCAACCTGGTGCCGTCCACGTCGGAAGCCAACCGCAATATCGAGCAGGGTGGCGTCAAGATCGACGGCACCGTCGTCAGCGACAAAGGACTGAAGATCGAGGCCGGCAGCTACGTCGTGCAGGTGGGCAAGCGCCGCTTCGCACGCGTGACGCTGGCTTGAGGCCGGGCAGGAACGGCTCATGATCGCGTTGATCCAGCGGGTCGCCCAGGCCCGCGTCACTGTCGATGGCCGCACCACCGGCGAGATCGGCGCCGGGCTGCTGGCGCTGGTCTGCGCCGAGCGCGGCGACACCGAAGCGCAGGCCGAACGCCTGCTCGCCAAGCTGCTGGCCTACCGTGTGTTCTCCGATGAGGCCGGCAAGATGAACCTGCCCGTGCAGGACATCGATGGCCGCGGCACGCGCGGTGGCCTGCTGGTGGTGTCGCAGTTCACGCTGGCCGCCGATACCAACAGTGGCACGCGGCCCAGTTTCACTCCGGCCGCGGCGCCCGCCGATGGCGAACGCCTGTACAACCATTTCGTGGCGCGTGCGCGCGCCGCGCACGGCGAGGTGCAGACCGGCGAGTTCGGCGCCATGATGCAGGTCAGCCTGGTCAACGACGGTCCGGTCACCTTCTGGCTGCGCGTGCCGCCGGCCGCGCCGTCCACCCACTCCCAGCTAGCCCAGGCAGGCCGTTGATGCGACAACGGCCTGCCGCAGTTCAGCTACCGACGCCGCTCGTCACCGCCGGGACCGGCCCTGGCTTGATCCCGCATGCCGCGCAGTGCGCGGCGCAACCCAGCAAGGAGAGAAACATGAAGCTCTGGAGCAAGGCATTCAGCGACAACGGGCCGATTCCCATCGAGTTCGCTTTCGGTGCGATCGACCCAGCCACCCACGTGACGCTGTCGAGCAACCGCAATCCCGACCTGCACTGGGACGAGGCCCCGGCCGAAACGCGTTCCTTCGTGCTGATCTGCCACGATCCGGACGTGCCCAGCCGTGGCGACGACGTCAACCAGGAAGGCCGCGAAGTGCCTGCATCGCTGCCGCGCGTGGACTTCTTTCACTGGGTGCTGGTGGATATTCCGATGGGGTTGCGCACCATCTCCGCGGGCACCCACAGCGAGGGCGTGATCGCGCGCGGCAAGCCGGGCCCCGAGGCCACCGGCGGCACGGCCGCGGCAGGCGGGCTGCGCCACGGCCTGAACGACTACACCGGCTGGTTCGCCGGCGACCCGGACATGAAGGGCGATTACTACGGTTACGACGGCCCTTGCCCGCCTTGGAACGACAGCCTGGTGCACCACTACGTGTTCACCGTCTACGCGCTCGACCTGGACCGCTTGCCGCTAGAGGGCACCTTCACCGGCGCCATGGTGCGCGAGGCCATCCAGGGCCACGTGCTGGCGCAGGCGGCCTGCACCGGTACCTATACCCTCAATCCGAAACTTGCCGGCCAGCCGGCGAAGTAAGCACGGGCCGCGCGGCGCGCAAGCGCTGCGCGCCAGGGGCGCCGCGACAGCACAGCGTAGCGCCGCCTAAATCGCCTCAAGGAAACGGCATGTCGCAATTGCCCGGGCCGCATTCGCTGGCCTTCACTCACCTGATCCTGATCCGCCACGGCGAGACCGCATGGAACCGCGAGCGGCGCCTGCAAGGCCAGCTCGACATCCCGCTCAACGCCACCGGCGTGGCGCAGGCGGATGCCCTGGCCCAGGCGCTGGCGGTCGAGCCGATCGATGCGGTCTACGCCAGCGACCTGTCGCGCGCGATGCGGACGGCGGCGCCGCTGGCCGAGGCGCTCGGACTGGCGGTGCGGCCCGATCCCCGCTTGCGCGAGCGCTGCTACGGCTCGCTCGAAGGCATGACGTACGCGGAAGTGGCCGAGCAGCTGCCCGAGGATTTCGCCAGGTGGCAAGCGCGCGTTCCCGACTACGCGCCCGATGGCGGCGAGTCCTTGCTGGCGTTTCATGAGCGCGCGGTGCAAGCCGCGCTGGCGCTCGGGCGCCGCCATCCCGGCGAGCGCATCGCCCTGGTGGCGCACGGCGGCGTGCTGGACTGCCTGTACCGCGAAGCCAACGACATGACGCTGGAGGCGCCGCGCCGGCACGAGCTGCTCAATGCCAGCATCAACCGGCTGCGCTGTGACAGCGTGCGGCTCACGGTCATGCAGTGGGCGGACGTGGGCCACCTGGAAGCGCTTACCCTCGACGAAGTCGACCGCAGGGTGCCCTGAGCCGCGCTGGGCGCGCCGGGCGCGTCTTACACCCGCAGGCGGAAGGGCGTGAAATCGGTATTGCGGTCGTAGTAGTCTTCGCGCTCGGCACGCTTGAGGAAGTTCACCACCTTGTAGGTGACCGGCGTCATCACCACTTCCCATGTGGTCTTGAGGATGTACTGGGCAATGGCGACCTGGATCACTTTCTCCAGCGGCCAGATGCCGTGGAAGGCGATCACGTAGAACAGCGAGGAATCAACCAACTCGCCGGCCAGCGTGGAGCCAATGGTGCGGGACCATAGCCAGCGGCCGTTGGTCCACAGCTTCATCTTGGCCAGCACATAGCTGTTGGTGAAGCTGCCGCAGCAGAACGCGATCAGCGAGCCCAGCGCGATGCGCCAGGTATTGCCGAAGACGTCTTCCAGGCTCTTTTGGTAATCGCTCATGAAGGGCGCCACCGGCATCTTCAGCACCACCAGGCTCATGAAGGTGGCGAACGCCAGCGCCGCGAATCCGGCCCAGACCACGCGGCGATCGCGCCCGTAGCCGTAGACCTCGGTCAGCACGTCCCCAAAAATATACGAAATCGGGAAGAACAGCACGCCCGCGCCGAAGGTCACCGGGCCGATCACCGGCAGCGTGACCTGGGCCGCCTTGGCTGCGCCGATCAGGTTGGAGCACAACAGGACCGTGACGAAAGCCACCATCACGAGATCGTAGAAACGATAGACGCGCCCGCTGTGGGCGGACGTGGCGCTTGACATGGTCATCGGGGTGTTCCAGGGGCGATTTTTTGGCGATTATGCCAGCCGCGCCGCCACCTTGCCCCGCCACACTGTAGACGAGCGCGCGCCTGGCCGGGTCGCCCCGGGCCAGGGCTGCCCGCGCGGGTTGCGGCTACATGTTCAGCTTGCTGATCTTTGAACCGTCGAGCGACACATCGAACATCAGCCCGGCATTGGTCTGCACAAAGCCGATCACCGGCTGCTGGCCGGTGATCGTATCGAGTTTGCCGTTGGCACCGATCTTGGCGAGCGCCACGCCGGCATCCGCACCGACCGTCCAGCCGCTGCTGTTGACGAATTTATCGTAGGCACCGGGGGTCATGAACATCAGCACCACCGACTTGGACTGGCCGCCCGCGGTTGCGCCGACCGAGGCCGAGGTGGTGCGGTAATAGCTCACCGCGGCGCCCTTGGAGCGCAACACGCCCTCGCCGTACTCGCCGCCGACCACCAGCCCCGCCGACAGCACTCGCGGGAACACGAGGATGCCCTGGGCGCGTGAGGCCAGCTCGCGCGAGCTGTCGACCGTGGTGAACAGCCGGTTGAGCGCGCCGTCGGCACCCGCGTCGATCTCCTTCCTCTTGGCCGCCGCGTCGGTTGGCACATAGGCGCCGGTGGTGGTGCAGCCAGCCGCGAACGCGGTGGACACGACCAGGCCTGAGCCCGCCAGCCGGGTGACAAAGTGGCGTCGATTCATGTGCTCTCTCCTGTCTGGGATCCGTTAGCCGGCCGTCGGGCATTTGCCGTCAGTTGTCGCCTTGCCTTGGCGGTCGGGGCAAAGTCATTGTGGACAAGGAGGGAGCAGCCAGCAATGCACGACAAAAGAATTGTCTGCGGGCCTCGAAACTACTTAATGCGCGTTTCGATGCCGCTCAGGCCGGGGCCGAATCGCTCTCGCCGGGCGCAGCCAGCCCGAAGTGCCGGTAGGCGGCGGCCGTGGCCATGCGGCCCCGCGGTGTGCGCTGCAGGTAGCCCTGCTGGATCAGGAAGGGCTCGAGCACGTCCTCGATGGTGTCGCGCTCTTCGCCGATGGCGGCAGCCAGGTTATCCACGCCCACCGGGCCGCCGCTGAACTTGAGCAGGATCGCTTCCAGCAGTTTGCGGTCCATCAGGTCGAAGCCGACCGCGTCCACGTCGAGCATGGCGAGCGCGGCGTCCGCGATGGTGCGAGTGATGTTTCCGTCCCCCTTGACCTCCGCAAAGTCGCGCACGCGGCGCAGCAGCCGGTTGGCGATCCGTGGCGTGCCGCGCGCGCGGCGGGCGATTTCCAGCGCGCCCAGCGGGTCGATGCGGGCACCCAGCAACTGGGCGGAGCGCGTGACGATGCGCGACAGTTCCTCGGCGGTGTAGAACTCCAGCCGCGCCACGATGCCGAAGCGGTCGCGCAGCGGGTTGGTCAGCATGCCCGCGCGGGTGGTGGCGCCGACCAGCGTGAAGGGTTGCAGGTCCAGTTTGACCGAGCGTGCGGCCGGGCCTTCGCCGATCATGATATCGATCTGGTAGTCCTCGAGTGCCGGGTACAGGATTTCCTCGACGACCGGAGATAGTCGGTGGATTTCGTCGATGAACAGGACGTCGTTGGCTTCCAGGTTGGTCAGAAGCGCCGCCAGGTCGCCCGGGCGCTCCAGCACCGGGCCGGAGGTCTGGCGCAGGTTGACGCCCATCTCGCGGGCGATGATGTGCGCCAGCGTGGTCTTGCCCAGCCCCGGCGGCCCGAACAGCAGTACGTGATCGAGCGCTTCGCGCCGGTTGCGCGCGGCGTGCATGAAGATGTCTAGCTGGCCGCGCACTTTTTCCTGGCCGACGTATTCGTCGAGCAGCTTGGGTCGCAGCGCCCGCTCGAAGGCCTCCTCGTTGGGGGAGACTGCGGTGGGGGCGATCACGCGATCGGCGCCCCGCTCGGTGGCTAGCTTGTCGGTTTCGATCATGTTACGGATGCGGGCAAAGTGGTTGGATTGTAGCCCTTCCGGGCGTGGCGCCGGCCGCGCGAGTCCTGCGCACGCCGCGCAGGCTCAGCGCCGGGAGCGTCCTTGGCCTGCCCGTGATCCGGCCGGGTCAACCTTTGGATAGCGATTTCAGCGCCATCTTGATGCCGTCGGACACGCCGGTGCCTGCGGGCACCGGCTTGATCGCCAACGCCGCCTCTTTCTCCGAGTAGCCGAGCGCAAGCAGCGCGTTGAGGATGTCGACGGCGTTGTCGTGCACCGGCGTGCTGCCGGGCGCTGCCCCAAGCTCGGCGCCCAGCTTGCCCTTGAGTTCGAGCAGCAGGCGCTCGGCGGTCTTCTTGCCGATGCCCGGCACGCGCGTCAGCCGTCCGGCTTCCTGCAGCGTGATGGCCTGCGCCAGCTCGCTGACTGACATGCCGGAGAGCACCGCCAGCGCCATGCGCGCGCCGATGCCGGTGATCTTGATCAGCTCGCGGAAGGTGTTGCGCTCGGTGGCGCTGCCAAAGCCGTACAGCAGGTGCGCGTCCTCGCGCACGATCTGCTGGGTCAGCAGGGTGACGGGATGGCCAACGGCGGGCAGGTTGTAGAAGGTGCTCATCGGCACGTCGATCTCGTAGCCGACGCCGTGGCAATCGACCAGCAGGTGCGGGGGATTTTTCTCGATGAGGGTGCCGGCGATGCGTCCGATCATGGTGTAGTGTCTGCAGCGAATTACGGCGCGCGCGCCGGGATGGGAAGGGAGTGCGGCGGCGGCCAGCGCGGGGAAGGGCCCGCCATCGCGAAGGCCGCCAGTGTAGCCCAGCGTACGGCGTACCGGCACGGCCGGGCCACATTGGCCATCGACTATCAGCTATCCGCTATTGGCCCAGCGTGTCCACCGCCTGGCGTCCCAGCGCGGGATCGTCGGTGAAAAAGCCATCGATGCCGGCGGCGAGGAAGGCTTGCACCTCGCGCACCATGCCGCTGGGGCTGCGCGTGGCATCGCCGCCGCCGGTGCGCAGGTTGCGCGGCAGGAAGGTGTTCTCAGGACGGAAGGTATAGGGATGGACCAGCAAGCCTGCCGCATGCGCGTTGCGCACCAGCGCGGTCGGCGTGCCGAGGTTGCCGTTGGCGTCGCGGGGCACCACGCTGGACTTCTCCGGGCCGATGCCGTTGGCGTAGCTGGCTACTTCGCGCAAGCCGATCGGCGTCATCATGTCGGCGTAGGTGCGGGTGTCGCCGGCCAGGCGCCAGTCGGCAGGCCGGTTCTTCGCGCCGCCCATCAATTGGATCAGCTTCACATTGGGCATGCCCTGGGCCAGGCGCTGGTGCATCTCGCGCAAGTTGCCGGTCTCGAAGGACTGCACGAACACCGGCGCGCTGCGCGTGTACGCATGGGCTTGCAGCGTGGCCACCAGCTTCTCCTCCAGCGGCAGGCCGATGCCGCGGAAATAGCTCGGATGCTTGGTTTCCGGGTACAGGCCGATCACGCGCCCGCTGTGTTGCGATGCCTTGGCCACCAGGTCGATGATTTCGTCGAAGGTGGGAATCTCGAACTTGTCGTTGTACTGGGTATTGGCCTTGCGCACCTGCGCGATACGCTCGCGCGCGCGCAGCGTCTTGAGCTCGGCCAGCGTGAAGTCTTCGGTGAACCAGCCATCCAGGCGTTCGCCGTCGATCACCTTGACGCGCTTGCGGCTGGCGAACTGGGGCAGCTCAGCCACGTTGGTCGTGGTGCCGATTTCGTTCTCGTGCCGGGCCACCAGTACGCCGTCGCGCGTCATCACCAGGTCGGGCTCCACCACGTCGGCACCGTCGTCGATGGCGCGTTGGTAGGACGCCAGCGTGTGCTCAGGGCGCAGCGCGCTAGCGCCGCGATGCCCGATCACCAGCGCCTTGGGCACGGCCGGAGCCGGGCCAGGGGCCGGGGCTGCCGGGCCTGTGGCCACGGGCGGCGGCGCCGCGCAGCCGGCGAGAACCGCGGCGGCCAGCGCGGACAACAGCGCCGGCAGGTGAGCGGGGCGGGGCGGATTCAAGGCGCGGAACGTGCGAGGCGAGCGGAGCATGCGGCATCCTTTGACGAGCGATTGCTCGATTGTAGGAGACCTGAAGGTGCAAGCGGCTGCTTGGCCGCCTGGGCTCGCTCAGCCGATCAGGCGCCCACGCCGCACCCGCATGCCCTTGCGCGCCAGGTCCGGGGCCAGGCCGGTCAGGGCGGCGAGCGTGTTGCTGCCATTGGCATGGCAGATTGCCATGCCCAGGGCATCCGCCGCGTCGGAACTGGGGCGTCCCGTCAGGCTCAACAGGCGCATCACCATTTCCTGCACCTGCTCCTTGTTGGCGCGGCCATAGCCGACCACCGCCACCTTCAACTGAAGTGCCGTGTACTCGAACACCGGCAGGCCATGCGTGACCAGCCCGCAGATCGCCGCGCCGCGGGCCTGGCCCAGCAGTAGCGTGGATTGTGGGTTGACGTTGACGAACACCTTCTCGATTGCGGCGCAATCGGGCGCGTAGGTGCGGGTGACTTCGCTGATGCCGTCGAAGAGGGTTTTCAGCCTTGCCGGCAGGCCGCTGTCGCCGTCGCTCTTGATGGTGCCGGAGGCGATGTAGGTTAGCTTGTTGCCGTGCTTTTCCAGCACGCCGAAGCCGGTTGTACGCAGGCCGGGGTCGATGCCGAGGATACGCATGGGGGTTGGGCTCGGCTTTTAATGGGTGATGGGGGGATTGTAACG
>NZ_JBXASU010000087.1:0-29962 GCF_058809705.1 Cupriavidus sp. MPR-AND1C
GCGCGGGCGGGCGGGCGCTGGGGCGCCAGCTCGGCCTCGTCCGGCTCCGGCAGGCTGGGCTTGCGCAGGAACAGGCTGCGCCAGGTTTCGCCGAACACCATCGGCGCGGCCAGGGCCAGCACGCCCAGCATCAGCATCAGGCTGGCGCTCCAGCCGAGCATGCCGGAAACCAGGGTGCCCAGCGCGCGCCCGGCGCTGCCGCCCGACGTGCTGCCTGCCATGCCGCCCTCGCCCGCCGCGCCTGTCAGCGCTTCGAGCGAAGCGCTTGCGCACAGCACGATCAACGTGCCAAGCCATACCCGCAGCGTACCGCGTCCACTGAAGAACCGGCGCTCGCCGGCGAGCAGGCGCGCCGCCTGGCGCCACACCAGCGGCACAAGCCACAAGGTCGAAAATCCGAACCAGCCAAAACCCATTATCGAAACGCCATCATCAAATACCTCGGGCGACGATTGTAGCGGGTCTGGGCGCTGCGTTTCCGCCCAAGATGGCACTCGCAACGGAATATCGCCCGCTTTCCGGCGCCTGGCCCCCTCCCCCGCCGCGCGAACCCTGTGCGCCGACGTCGGCAAACGCCGGCGCAAAGGCGTGCCCGCCGTGCAGCATGTGCACTACTATGGACGAAGCCTGCCTCGAATCCACTCCGCCCGTTCTCATCGGCCGATTTCCATCGACCCCATCTCGAGCCAACCATGCAGACGCGCTACGCCGGACTGTCCGCCCTGGTGGTCGATGACCACCCGTTCCAATTGCTGGCGGCGGAACAGTTGCTGACCCAGCTCGGCGTCAGCGACGTGCACTGCGCCGCGGACGGCCGCATTGCGCTGGACCTGCTTGCCGCGCGCAAGGTCGACCTCGTGCTCTGCGATATCGAGATGCCGGGGCTCAACGGGCCCGGCATGATGGACGAGCTGACCCGGCGCAAGGACCACGCCTTCGCCGGCGCCCAGCCCCTGTGGGTATGGGTGTCGGCGCTGCAGGACGACATCATCGACTCCCATGTGAGCCTGGCCGATTCGGTTGGGCTCGCCCATGTGCGCGCGGTGCGCAAGCCGATCTCGGCGGTGGTGCTGGAAGAAATCCTGCAGGATGCGCTGGAGCGCGACCTCACCGCCGAAGCCCCGGCGGCGGCGCCAAGCCAGCCGGATGACCGCGAGCTGCTGGCCGCGGTGCAGACGCCCAGCGCCATCGTCATCATGCTGCAACCGCAGTTCAGGATCAGCACCGGCGCGCTGGCCGGCGCGGAAGCGCTTTGCCGCTGGCGCCATCCGACCATGGGCCTGATCCGGCCCGACCTCTTCATCCCAAGGCTCGAGGCGCTGGGCGAGGCCGATGCCATCTTCCAGCTGGCGGGCCAGCAATGCCTGTCGGTGCAGCGCCAGCTGCTGGCGCGCGGCGTGCGCATCCCGCTGAGCATCAATGCATCCGCGCAGACGCTGTGCCGGCCCGGCGTGCTTGACGCCTTCGACGCCATGGTGGAAGCCAGCGGCATGCCGCGCCAGTTGCTGAATATCGAATTGACCGAGGGCTACCCGGTCTGCGACACCCGTGCCCTGTCGATCGCGCTGAACCGCCTGCGCCTGCTCGGCTACGGCGTGGCCATCGACGATTTCGGGATCGGCATCGCCACCCTCAAGCTGCTGGCGGACCTGCCCTTCACCCAGATCAAGCTCGACCGCTCGTTCGTGGTGGCGGTGCCTGGCAACAGCCAGCGCGCGGCGATCTGCCGCAACGTCATCAACCTCGCGCGCGACCTCAAGCTGGAATGCGTGGCCGAGGGCATCGAGACCCCCGCGCAGCGCGACGCGCTGCAAGCCCTGGGCTGCGACCTTGGCCAGGGCTACCTGTGGTCCCCCGCGCTGCCGCCCGACATGTTCGTGGCCGAAACGCTGGGCCGCTGGACGCCCTGAGGACGCACTCGGGACGCCCCCAAGCGGCAGCTACACTAATTCCACTTGCCGTTGATGCCGCCCACGCTCAGGCGCCCCGCGCCCAGCAGCGCGACCGCGAGGGCGCCGCCCAGGAACATCGCTTGCAACTCAAGCGCCCAGCCGCCGGTGTCGGCCATCATGCCTAGCTGCTTCACATGGACGAGGCCCACCGCCACCAGCATGTTGACGACGACAATCAGCGCGGCGACCCGGGCCCACAAGCCAAGGATCAGCAGCACCGGCGCCACCACTTCCCCGATGTAGACACCATAGGCCAGCACCACGGGCAGGCCGGCCTGCGTCACCACCTGCGTCACGAATCCCGGCCCGGCGATAAGCTTGGAGATCCCGTGCAGCAGGATCAGCGCGCCGAGCACAATGCGCAGTACGGCCTTGCCCAGGTCCTGCGATGGCTGAGAACCACTCATGGTCGTCACTCCTTGTCCGCATCAGAAAAGCGCGAATGAGCCGCCTGCAGCCGAAGCGCCTTTGGCTCCACGCGCGGCACGCATATTTACCTTAGTGCGCCGCGCGGTGAAGGTAAAGGCACAAGTTGCGCTGGCGTGTCTCAGACCTGGCCGACGGGCCGATGCATACCCGGCTGGCGCGGCGGCTGCATGCCCGCCTTGCAGGCCGTCTCGGGCAGGATGTCGGCAAGGAAATCCAGGAAGCGCCGCAGCGCCGGCGGCATGCCCTTGCGCGAGGGAAAGACCGCGTGCAACGTCCCGACCGGCATGATCCACTGCGGCAGCAGCACCTCCAGTTCCCCGCTCTCGATGGCATCGCGGCAGAACATGCGCGGCAGCATCGCCACGCCGACGCCCGCGATGGCGGCCGCGCGCAGCAAGGCGAATTCGTCGGTGACAAGCCGCGGATCGTACGGCACGTGGATCGACTGCCCGGTATTGCAGGTCAGCGTCCAGACATGCTTGCCGTCGTGCGGCTTCTGGTTAACGCCCGGCATGCCATCCAGCGCCTCTGGCGTGCGCGGGCGGCCGATGCTGTCCAGCAGCGCCGGGCTGGCTACCAGCATGAGCGGGCTCTCGCCGTAGGTGCGCACCACCAGCGACGAGTCGTCCATCACGTCGCGCACCCGCAGTGCCAGGTCAAAGCCTTCGGCGATCACGTCCACGCGGCGGTTGGTGGCTTCCAGTTCGATGCGCACGCCGGGATTGGCCTGCATGAAATGCCCGATGGCGGGCGCCAGCAGGCTCTGGGCAATGGCCACGGGGCAGCTCACGCGCAAGGTGCCGCCGGGCTGGTCGCGAGCCTGCTCGATCACTTCGCGCGCCGCTTCGGCCTCGGCCAGCATGGCGCGGCAGCGCTCGTAGTAGGCCTCGCCGATAGGCGTCACGCGCACCTGCCGGGTGGTCCGGCGCAACAATTGCACCCCCAGGTCGCGCTCCAGCTGGGCAATGCGCCGGCTGAGCCGGGACTTCGGCACGCCGCTGGCACGGCTCGCGGCCGAAAAACTGCCGTGCTGGACCACCTGGGCAAACAGAGAAAGATCGTTCAGGTCTTGCATGGGTCATCCTTGGCAGTAGGAGCGTGCCAGGGTAGCAGCACGCCTGCGTTCTGCGCCTGGAACAATAAGTTCTATTTTGCCCCACTACCGGCATCAATGGCAGACCGCTATCTTTCATTCATCCAACCCGAACCCCAGTGGAGATGAACATGAAGATCTTGCAAATCGACTCGAGCGTACTTGGCGGCCATTCCGCTTCCCGCAGCCTGACCGCCAAGGTGGTCGCCGACCTGCGCGCCAAGCACCCCGAAGCCACCCTGACCGTGCGCGATCTGGACCAGGACGCGCCGGCGCACCTGTCCGGCGCGCTGCTGCCCGTGCTGGGCGGCCCGAAGGACGGCCTCAACGCCGTGCAGCAAAGCGAGCTGCAACGCACCGAAGCCTTCCTCAAGGAATTCCTCGAAGCCGACGTGCTGGTCGTCGGTGTGCCGCAATACAACTTCGGCATCCCCAGCCAGCTCAAGTCCTGGATCGACCGCATCGCCCAGGCTGGCCGCACCTTCAAATACACCGAGACCGGCCCGGTCGGCCTGGCCGGCGGCAAGCGCGTGATCGTGGTGTCGTCGCGCGGCGGCGTGCGCCAGGACGCCAACGCCCTGGACCTGCATGAGCAGACCGTGGATGTCGTGTTCCGTTTCCTGGGCATCACCGACATCACGTACGTGCGCGCCCACGGCCTGGCGATGGGCCCCGAAGCCCGCGAAGCCGGCCTGGCCGCCGCCAACGGCGCGGTGCAAGCCCTGGCAGCCTGATCCCGGCACGGCGGCCTCGCACCGCCCAGCCCAGCGCAAAACGCCCGCCCGCAGTCATGCCGGCGGGCGTTTTGCATTCCTGCGTTTCAGCCCTCGCGCCTTGCAGCGCTGCGCCCTGCCACGGATTCTTGCAGGCGCGAGCCGCCTATGCCCACCGCGCGATCGGGTCTATGATGGTTCCGAACGCCTGAGCGGTTTCGGTGCATTTCCATCCAGGGGGAAGCCCGCGCGGCCTTGTTGTGCAGGCCCGGGTCGGAACCTGTCCGCAATCCACACGCCACGGCCAGCCGCCGCCCAAAGCGGCATCCGCGGCGGATGCATAGTCCGATCCGGGAGCCCGCATGTCCTCTGCCCTGCTGCCAGCCAGCGCCGTGCATCCTCCGCACGAGCCAGCCCTGCTGTCCCAGTACCGCCATGTGCGCGCGGCTACCGAAGCCATGGTCGCCGACCTCACCGACGCCGACGCCACGGTGCAGTCCATGGACGACGCCAGCCCCGCCAAATGGCACCTGGCGCATACCACCTGGTTCTTCGAGGAATTCGTGCTGACGGCGCGTATCCCGGACTACGAGCCGGTCGATCCGCAGTATCGCTACCTGTTCAACTCCTACTACGAATCCGTCGGCGCCCGCCACCCGAGGCCACGCCGCGGCCTGCTGTCGCGGCCGTCACTCGACGAGATCCTGGCTTACCGCGAGGCGGTCGACGAAACCATGCTCGGGCTGCTGACCAGCGCGCAGACCGATGCCGAAGCGGCGCTGATCGAACTTGGCCTGAACCACGAACAACAGCACCAGGAGCTGCTGCTGACCGACATCCTGCATCTGTTCGCGCAAAACCCGCTCAAGCCGGCCTTCGCGCCGGAGCTGCTGGCGCCCGTGATCGCCGATCCGCGCCCGGCGCCGGAATGGATCCGCTTTGCCGGTGGCGTGGTCGCCATCGGCCATGACGGCGACGGCTTTGCCTTCGATTGCGAAGGCCCGCGGCACAACGTGCTCCTGCAGCCTTACCAGTTGTGCTCGCACCCGGTCACCAACCACCAGTGGTTTGAATTTATCGAGGATGGCGCCTACCGGACTGCCGGACTGTGGCTGTCGGATGGATGGCGCTGGGTGTGCGAACACGGCATCGAGGCACCGCTGTACTGGGAGGAGCGCGAAGGCACCTGGTGGCAAATGAGCCTGCGCGGCATGCAGCCGGTGGACCCGGATAGCCCGGTCACGCATATCAGCTTCTATGAGGCCAATGCCTTTGCCCGCTGGGCCGAGCGGCGCCTGCCAACCGAGGCGGAATGGGAGCATGCCGTGCGCAACCTGCCGGCTACCGGGAATTTTGTCGAGGGACGCGTGCTGCGGCCGCTGCCCGATCGCCAGAATACCGCCGGCGTGCTGCGGCAGATGTTCGGCGACGTGTGGGAATGGACTGCCAGCCCCTTCCAGCCCTACCCGGGCTTCCGGCCTGGCGCCGGCGCGGTGGGGGAATACAACGGCAAATTCATGTGCAGCCAGATGGTGCTGCGCGGCGGCTCCTGCGTCACGCCGGAGTCGCATATCCGCGCCAGCTACCGCAATTTCTTCTACCCGCACCAGCGCTGGCAGTTCACCGGCCTGCGCCTGGCCGACGACGCCTGAGCAGGAACCAGGCAAAAACGCGCCGGGTTTTGGCCCGGCGCGTCTTCATTAGGTCAGTTCCACCCCTTTTGTGGAGGCTGCGCGCTTAACGGCGTCTGCGGATACAGCTTCTGCCAGCGCGACTTCAGCCCTTCCGCGATCTCCTTCTGGTGATAGCGCTCGGCAAAATCGATCACGGTCATGCCCTGCTGGTTCTTCAGGCGCATGTCGGCGCCTTCGTCCAGCAGCAACTTGACCGTCTCGATATGCCCGCCGCGCGCCGCCATCATCAGCGGCGTGCTGCCATTGGGGCTTTCCGCGTCAATATAAGCCGCGTGGTCGACCAGGAACTTGACGATCTCGTTGTTGCCGTTGGTCGCGGCGTAGTGCAGCGGCGTCCAGCCAGTCTTGTTGATCTCGACCTCCATCTGGTCGACCATCAGCTTGACCAGGTCCAGTTCGTTCTGCAGGCTGGCCATCATCAGCGGTGTCTCGCCGGCCGCATTGGTCTTGTCGAAGTCGATGTCCTTGGCACGGATCAGCGCCTGCGCCACCTTCAGCGACTTCTCGCGCAATGCCACCACCAGCATGGGATTGCCCTTGGCGTCCACCAGGTTCGGATCGACCCCGCGCGCCAGCATCTTCTGGGCAGCCTTGACGTCATCGAACTCCACCGCATGGCGCATATCGTCCACAGGCGCGGCCCAGGCCACGGCGCCCGCCAGCATGGCCGCAACGGCGGCAAGGCGTCGGACGGTATTCATGTTAAGCATGAGATTTCCTATCTATATGCTTGAAAAGACGGAAAAAATTATCCGACGTATGTTCCGCGAGCGCCTCAACCGGCATGCCACGCAGGTTGGCGATGAACTCACCCACATGACGCACCCATGCGGGCTGGTTGGTCTTGCCGCGGTACGGCACGGGCGCCAGGTACGGCGAATCGGTCTCGATCAGCATGCGGTCCAGCGGGATCTTGCGCGCCGTTTCCTGCAACTCCACCGCATTCTTGAAGGTGACGATGCCGGAGAATGAAATATGAAAGCCCTCGTCCAGCGATTGCCGGGCGACCTCCCAGTTCTCGGTGAAGCAATGCATCACCCCGCCGGCTTCGCCCGCGCTTTCCTCGCGCATCACGCGCAAGGTGTCTTCGGCGGACGAACGGGTATGGATGATCAGGGGCTTGCCAGTCTGCCGCGCGGCACGGATATGGGTGCGGAAACGCTCACGCTGCCATTCCATGTCCGCGATGCTGCGGCCCTCCAGCCGGTAGTAATCGAGGCCGGTCTCGCCAGTACCGACCACCCGCGGATGCGCCGACAGCGCCAGCAGGCGCTCCAGAGTGGGCTCCTCGCCCTCCTCATAGTCGGGATGCACCCCGACGGTGGCGTACAGGTGCGGATGCTGCTCGGCGAGCGCCAGCACGCGCGGAAAATCTTCCAGCGTGACCGAAATGCACAGGGCATGCGACACCTGGTTGGCGCGCATGTTCTCCAGTAGTTCGGGCAGGCGCGCGGCCAGGTCGGGGAAATCTAGATGGCAGTGGGAATCGACAAACATTGGGGCGGTTTCCGGATAAAGACGCCGCCGCGGGCGGCGCCACCCGCCATTGTATCCGGTCGTGCCAGCGAGCCAGCGTGCCAGCGTGCCCACTGCACTGCCAGGCGGCGCCTGGCTCGCGGCCGCTTCTACTCGGCCGGCTTCGTCAGATGCCGCCCGAGGATGATCAGGTCGCGCTCGACCCCATCGAGCACAGCCACGCGCGGCAGGTTGCCCCAGCGCTCGAAGCCCAGCGAGGTGAACAGGGCCAGGCTGGGCCCGTTATGACCAAAGATGAAGCCCAGTAGCGTATTGACCCCGATCTGTGGCGCATGCGCGATGGCCTGCTGCAGCAGGTAGCGTCCCAGGCCCTGCCCGCGGCGGGTGGCGTCCAGGTAAATCGAGACTTCGGCGGTGGCGCCGTAGGCCGGGCGCCCATAAAAGTCGGAAAAACTGAGCCACCCGGCCATGCGCCCTTCACCGTCCTCGGCCACCCACAGCGGACGCCGCTCCGGCTGATGCGCATCGAACCAGGCCTGGCGCGATTCCACCGCCACGGGCTCGGTGTCCGCGGTGACCATGCGTGACGCGACGGTGCTGTTGTAGATGGCGACGATGCTGGCCAGGTCACGCTGCAGCGCGGGCCGCACGGTAAAGGCGGAATCACTCATTGTTGAATTTCTTCTCGGATGGACCAGAAAACCTGGCAAAAATCAACCATATCAAATACTTATGCCAGACAGCTGATGTCGGTTATAACGTCTGGCTGGGCCGACCGGACTCAATGGTCTTGCCCAGGATCTCTTCCACCGCGCGGCGCAGGTTGCGGCCGTTGTCGTCATCCGGCAGGTGAATCCCGATGCCGGGCGTCTTGTTGGGCGTGCCGACCGGGGTAATCCATGCCACGTGGCCGGCAATCTGGTACTTCTGCGGCCGGTCCACCAGCGAAAGCACCAGGAAGACCTGCTCGCCCAGCCGGAAGGGCCGGTTGCTCGGGACAAAGATGCCGCCGCGGTGCAGGAACGGCATGTAGGCCGCATAGAGACCCGCCTGGTCCTTGATCGACAGCGAAAGCACGTTGGGCCGGGAAGCTGCACCCGGCACCGTCGGCGCCCCGATACCGCCGGCGGCGGCCAAGCCTGCGGCTCCGGGAACGCTGGCGCCCCGTGCCCCTGTCACCTCTGTATTCATGACTGACCCCTTGTTACTGACTGTTGGCCTTCAGGCCATATTGGATTTGTTCAACGTCTTGGGCTTACTGAAACAACTGCCGGTATTCCAGAAACACGGCCTCCATCACCAGCCGGGCCGCCAGCGGATGGTTCTCGCTGCGGCGATGGCCCACCAGGCGCGTGGAGAACGCCTGCAACCGGTGAGCATCGGTTGCCTGTGCGCAACGCGCCAGGGCTGCCTGCTCGCGCGGAAAATAACGCGGCCCCGGCGTTGCGGCCAAGCGGGCCGACAGCAGATCGTACGTCCAGCGCTGCAGGATGCCAAGCACCGACGGCACCGGCAGCTTCTGCACCTGCTCGGCCGCCGCCAGCGCATCGAAGCCAGCGCCTGCGCCAAGCTGGCTCACCAGCCAGCGCTGCATCGGCTGCTCCTCGGCCTCGGCGGCATGCAGCGCGGTCAGCGGGGAGCCACCGGCCAGCGCCAGCTGCGCCTCGGCGTCTCCCACGCCCTGGCTGCTCAGCCAGCGCATGGCCGCATCGGCCGTGGGCCGTTGCACGGAAAACTGGCGGCAACGCGACAGGATGGTGGGCAGCACACGATCCAGCCGGTCTGTCACCAGCAGGAACACGGTGGACGGCGGCGGCTCCTCCAGCGTCTTGAGCAAGGCGTTGGCGCCCTCATGCTGCAAGGCGTCGAGGGGATACACCACCACCAGGCGCAAGCCGGCGCGGTGCGTGCCGATGCCGACCGTTTCAATCAGGGCCCGCACCTGCTCCATGCGGATGACCTTGCTGGGCGTTTTCTTCTTGCCGCTTTCATCCGTCTGCACTTCGTCCGTCGCCTCCATGGCCTCCGGGCGCACCACGCTGAAGTCCGGGTGGTTGCCTTGGCTGAACCAGTGGCAGGCCGAGCATGTGCCGCAAGGCTGCCCGTCGGGGCGCGGCGTCTCGCACAGCAGACCCTGGGCAAAATGCAGCGCCAGGTCGCGTTTGCCGATGCCTTGCTGGCCGTGAATGAGCAAGGCATGCGGGAGCCGCTCGCGCAGCGCGTTCAGCCGTTGCCAGTCTTCTTTCTGCCAGGGATAAAGCATGCGGATCAGTGAGTTAGGGTTGAAACCTGGTGTAACTATGCACGTGAGGCGAGCGACGGGCGATGGCAGGCTCGGCCAACCCCATTACTATCGATATCGATATTCCCGAATCACGCTGCCAATTCAAAGTGTTGCGAGGATTTTCTCAAGCTCTACCTGAATCTCAGGAATGCTCCGGGTCGCGTCGATGACCCGGAAACGCTGCGCAGACTCCGCCGCGCGGCGCAGGTATTCCTGCCGCGTGCGCTCGAAGAAGGCACGCGACTCGGCCTCGAACTTGTCGGGCTCGCGTGCGCCGGCCAGGCGCGCGCTGGCGGTTTCCAGCGGCACATCGAACAACAGCGTCAGATCGGGCTGCAGACCATCCTGCACCCAGGTCTCCAGCACCTCCAGCCGTGCGCGCGGCAGGCCCCGGCCACCGCCCTGGTAGGCAAAGGTGGCATCGGTGAAGCGGTCGGAAACCACCCAGTCACCGCGCGTCAGCGCGGGTTCGATGACTTCGGCAATATGTTCGCGGCGGGCGGCGAACATCAGCAAGGCTTCGGTTTCGAGATGCATCTTGCGGTGCAGCAGCAACTGCCGCAGATCCTCGCCAAGCGGAGTGCCGCCGGGCTCGCGGGTGGTGACGACCGATGCGTGACCTGCCAGGCGGGCGCGCAGGCGGTCCGCCACCCACTCCACGTGGGTGCTCTTGCCGGCACCGTCGATGCCTTCGAATGTGATGAATTTTCCGCGCATGGGGAGACTTATTTGCCGCGCTGGTATTTATCTACCGCGCGGTTGTGTTCGGGAAGCGAGTTGGAGAAATGGCTGCTGCCGTCGCCGCGCGCCACGAAATACAGTGCGTCGGACGGGGCCGGCGCGGTGGCGGCGGCCAGCGAGGCCAGCCCGGGCAACGCGATCGGGGTGGGCGGCAGGCCGTTGCGCGTGTAGGTATTGTAAGGGGTGTCGGACTGCAGGTCGCGCTTGCGGATATTGCCCTCGAACGCCTCGCCCATGCCGTAGATCACCGTGGGATCGGTCTGCAGCATCATGCCCTTCCTGAGCCGGTTGACGAACACGGCCGCAATCAGCGGGCGCTCGGCCGGCTGGCCGGTTTCCTTCTCCACGATCGAGGCCATGATCAGCGCCTCATAGGGCGACTTGTACGGCAGGTCAGGCGCCCTGGCGTTCCAGGCGTCTGTCAGGCGCCGCTGCATGGCGCGATAGGCATGCTTGTACAGTTCAAGATCGCTGCTGCCGCGGGCAAACAAGTAGGTGTCGGGGAAAAACAGGCCCTCCGGCGCCGGCTCCGGCGCACCGATGGCCTTCATCAGTTCCACGTCCGACAAGCCTCGGCTATCGTGCTTGAGCGCCGGATGCGCATCCACGGCAGCGCGCATCTTGCGGAATTCCCAGCCTTCGATGACGGTCAGCACATAGTGGTTGACCTCGCCCCGGGCGATCTTGCCGATCACCGACAGCGGCGTGGCACTGCTGTCGAACTCATAGCCGCCGGCCTTGAGGTCGGCGCCGTGGCCGGTAAGCCGCACCAGCAGCGCGAACAGGCGGGGGTCCATCCGCACCCCGCCACGCTGGATCTGGCGGCCAACGCTTGCCACGCTGGAATTGGGCTTGATCACCACCTCAATGGGCGAGGCTGTCAGCGCGAGCGGACGATTGGCCCACCAGGCAAAGGCGCCGGCGGCGGCAATCGTGAAAATCACGGCGACCAGCAGCAGCCGCAGGAAAAGACGTTTCATGTAAAAGAGAAAGTAGCGGCGCACAATGCACCGCGGCAAAGCCGGGATGCCCGGTGTCGGCCATGGGCATCCCGGCTGAAATGGCGACAGCCTCATATAATACCGGGAGCCTTGCACCTTTAGCCGCTTGTAGCTCCTTGCACCTTCCATCCGGCGCGCCCGTGCGCGCCTTGCCTGCGATACCTGCCATGAATGCCCCTGCCCCAGACCGTGCCACCCAGTTCGAAGCCGTGCGCCAAAGCGGAGTCGTCTGCCGACCCGCGCACCAGGGCCTGATCCGGGTTGCCGGCGAAGACGCCGGCAGTTTCCTGCATACCCAGCTGACCAATGCCGTGGATGACCTGGACACCGGCGCCGCCCGCCTGGCCGGCTACTGCTCGCCCAAGGGACGGCTGCTGGCCAGCTTCCTGATGTGGCGTGACGAGGAAGGCATCGTGCTCCAGCTGTCCGCCGACCTGCAGCCCGCTATCCAGAAGCGCTTGTCGATGTTCGTGCTGCGCGCCAAGGCCAAGCTGTCCGATCTCACGCCGGCTCGCGCCGTGCTGGGTGTGGCAGGTGCCAGTGGCGCCGCCGCCCTGCAGGCGGCCGGCCTGCCCGCACCGGCCGCGCCCTGGGCCAGCGCCGCGGCCGCCAGCGCCACCGTGATCCGGCTGCCCGACGGCGCCGGGCTGCCGCGCTGGCAGGTGGTCCTGCCGGCCGAGCAGGCCGACGAAGTCCAGGCCGCGCTGTCGGCGCAGCTGGTGCCGGTGGATGCCGCGGTGTGGGACTGGCTGGAGGTGCAAGCCGGCGTGCCGCGCATCGCCGCGGCCACGCAGGAGCAATTCGTGCCTCAGATGATCAACCTGGAACTGGTCGGCGGCGTGAGCTTTCGCAAGGGCTGCTATCCGGGCCAGGAAATCGTCGCGCGCAGCCAGTACCGCGGCACGCTCAAACGACGCATGTGGCTGATCCATGGCGAAGGCGAAGTGCCGGGCGCGGCCACGGAGATCTTCCGCCCCGAGGATCCTGAGCAGCCCTGCGGCATGGTGGTCAATGCTGCCGCCGCGCCACAAGGCGGCTGGGACGGCCTGGCCGAACTGAAGATCGACGCGGCGGGTGGCGCCCTGCACCTGGGCAGCGCCGCCGGCAGCGCGGTGCGCGTCGGTGAGCTGCCCTATGCGGTCCCCTTCGGCGACGCCGCCTGATGAACCCTTGGCAACACTGGGAATAGCCATGAGCGACCACCTGTACGTCTATTTCCGGGTACCGGAAGCCCGTGCCGATGAGGCCATCGCACACTGGCACAGCTGGATGGAGACCGTTGCCGAAGCGAGCGGAATTGGTGGTACGCTCTTACGCAGGCCCGAGGCGCGCGACGGCATGCAGACCTGGATGGAAGCCTACGCCGATGTGCCGCCAGCCTTCGACCAGTTGCTCGACGGGCTATGGCGGCAAAGCGGGCTGCAGCAGTGGATCAGCGGCGAGCGGCAGGTGGAGCGCTTTGTCGATATCGACCAGCTCTGAGGGTGGCCGTGGAACGGCCCCGCCGAGATGGTCCCTGAATGACGAAGCCGATGATCGAATCGCAGTCAATGCAGTGAATGCGGCAATCGCAGTGAATGCAGCAAAGGAAGCGCTATGTGCTTGATTCTGGTGGCCTGGCAATCGCACCCGGACTATGCCCTGGTGGTGGCCGGCAACCGCGACGAGTTTTATGCCCGCCCGGCGGCGCCCGTGCATTGGTGGGAAGACGCCCCCCAGGTGCTGGCCGGCCGCGACATGGCGGAAGTGATCGGCGAGCCAGGCACCTGGATGGGCTTGGCCGGCGACGGCCGCTTTGCCGCCCTGACCAACTACCGCGCCCCGTCCGAGAAACGCACCGATGCGCGCTCGCGCGGTGAGCTGGTTGCCGGCTTCCTGCGTGGCGACAGCGATCCGCAATCCTATCTGGCCGGGCTGGCGCCCCGCACCGGCGCTTACAACGGCTTCAACTTGCTGGCGTGCGACCTGCGCGAACTCTGGTGGTACAGCAACCGCGGCGCCTCGCCCAATCCGCAGCGCCTCAAGCCTGGCATCTATGGTCTGTCCAACGCCTTGCTGGATACGCCGTGGCCCAAGGTGCGCAGCCGCGTCGGCGCGCTCGCCGAAACACTCGCCGCCGACACCGGCTTGGCCGGCGCCAGCATCGAACCCTATCTCGAGCTGCTGGCCAACGATCGCCAGGCCTTGGATTGCGAGCTTCCGCGCACGGGGGTGACCCCGGAGTGGGAAAAGCTGCTGTCCTCCGCCTTCATCCGCTCGCCCAGCTATGGCACCCGCGCCAGCACCGTGCTGCGCGTGCGCCATGACGGCCGCTTCGAGCTTAGCGAACGCAGCTTCGACGCCAACGGCCGCACCGGCGAAGTGTCCTACCGTGGGCACCTGCGCGTTGCCCGCGACGCCGGCTCGGTGCAAGCGCCGCGCTAAGGCGGGCGCGCTCAGTACTGCCGGGCCGCCAGGCCGGTCGGGCGCAATGCCACGTTCAGCGCCCGGATCGCGGCGGGGTCATTGCGCACCACCAGCAGCCATGCATCCTCGAAGTGCCCGATCTCCAGCAATTGCATGCCGTGCGGCGCCAGTTCGCGGTTGACGTGCGCCAGGTAGAGCGCAGCAGGCTCCATATCGAAATCGTTGTCGTCGCCACCTAGCGGAATGCCGTCTTCGTCATAGAGATCGTCGACGTCGATGGCCGAGACACCCGCCGCGCGCAGCGTGGCGAGGCGCGCCACGGCCTGCACGCCCAGCGTGCTGAACTCCCGCCAGTCCACCTTGACCAGGCAGTGCTCCGCCAGCCAGGGCCGCAACCATGCCGAGAGCAGGTTTTCGCCGGCGGGCGGTTCGCCCGCCGGCGCACGGTCGAGGTCAAGGGCGGGCGTGGCATCGGCCAGGGCCTGGAGCAGGCGGGAACGGATTTCAGACATAGACAAGATCAACGCGAAAGCGGCGGCAAAAACAAAGACCGCGATGGTACAGCGTAGGCGGCTGGCTGCAAGCCCCGCAAGTTATCGCTCCATTCAGGCCACGGCCGCCAGCCTGGCCGGCAATGCAGCCCGAACCGCCTCGCTCACGATGCCTGCCAGCCGCGTGGCGGGTGCCTCCAGCTCGGCATCCTTGCGGTAAAGCGCAAGCGCCAGCGAGGGCAACTCAGGCAGCCCGCCCTCGCCCGGCTCCCAGGCCCGCACGGAAGGTGGCAAGCCCATGCCGGTGCGGATGGTCAGCCCCAGCCCGGCCGCCGTCCCCGCCCACAAGCCGCCCAGGCTCGCGCTGCTGAAAGCCACCCGCCAGGCAATGCCGGCGCGGTCCAGGGCGGCCGTGCCCGCGGAGCGGAAACGGCATGGCGGCTCGAACGCCACCAAGGGCAGCGGGCCGTTGCCTTGCCATGGCGCACGCGCGGCGGCGGGCCCGATCCAGCGCATCGGCAACAGCGCCACCTGCTCCACATGCGGCATGCGCACGCCATCGTCCCACGCCAGCGCCAGGTCCAGGCGGCCGGCGGCCACGCTGTCCAGCAGCTCGGTGTTGCGCGCCACGCGTGCCTCGATCTTCACCTTGGGGTGCGCGCGGGCGAACCGACCGAGCACCTCGGGCAGCAGCACCTCGCCAAAGTCCTGCTGCAGGCCGAACCGCACCCAGCCTTCCAGCGCCACGCCGTGCACGGCGGCGGCAGCCTCGTCGTTGAGCTCCAGCAGCCTGCGGGCATAGGCCAGCATGGTCTCGCCCGCCTCCGTCAGCGCCAGCCCCCGCCCGGCCTTGCGAAAGATCGCCGTGCCCGCCTGTTCCTCCAGCTTCTTGAGCTGCGCGCTGACCGCCGAGGTGGAGCGGCCCAGCCGGTCGGCGGCCCGGGCATAGCTGCCAAGCTCCATGCCGACAACGAAGCTGCGCAGCACATCAAGGTCGAAGTTCACCGCTGCCATGTCAAACCATCCTGTTATTTGGGATGTTTAATCAATAATTATCTGATATTCAGGATCATTCTGCGGCGGCAGAATCAGGGCGTCAAGGCTTGCATATGCCGTTTTCCCAAGGATGATCCCGTGCCCCGTGCTCCCGCCCCACTCCCGTTTGCCGCTGTGCCTGGCCCTGCCGGCGCAGCCCTCGCCCCGCGCCATGGCCCGGGCCATCGCTGGAAAGTGCTGGCCCTCGGCGTCGCGGCCAATGCCAGCTTTGCCGCGGCGTTCTCGGGCATTCCCACCACGGCAGTGCTGATGCGCGCCGGCTACCGGATCAGCGATGGCGAGCTGGGTTTCTGCCTGGGCATGATGGGACTTGGCATTGCGGCGAGCGAAGTGCCGTGGGGCTTGGTGACCGACCGCTGGGGCGACCGCCGCGTGCTGCTGACCGGCTTGATGGCCACCGCGCTGTGGCTGGCGTTGATGGCGGTGTTCGTGGCGCCGCTGCCCGGCCATATCCCGGGCAACGCCGCGCTGGCGCTAGGCCTGTTGGGGCTGGGCCTGCTGGGCGGCAGCGTCAACGGCTCCAGCGGCCGCGCCGTGATGGCATGGTTCCGCGAAGGCGAACGGGGCCTGGCCATGAGCATCCGCCAGACCGCGGTGCCCGCCAGCGGCGGGATTGGCGCGCTGATGCTGCCGCTGCTGGCGCAGTCCTTTGGCTTTGCCGCCGTCTACGGCGCGCTGGCGGTCTTCTGTGGCGTCACCGCGGCCTTTGCCTGGCACTGGATGCACGAGCCGCCGGCCGAGCCTGCGCGCGCTACGCTGCCGGCAAGCGGCGCGCACGGCAAGGCAGGGGCCGGCCCGCTGAGAAGCGCGCAGGTCTGGCGGCTGGTGAGCGGCATGGGCCTGATGTGCGTGCCGCAAGTGGCTGTGCTGACGTTCGCAACGGTCTTCCTGCACGATTTCAGCCACGTCGGCATTGCCGCGGCGGGCATGGCCGTGGCGGCGGTTCAGGCAGGCGCTGCCGTCATGCGGGTGTGGAGCGGCCGCTGGACCGACCGCCATGGCAACCGCCGCGCCTATATGCGCGCCTGCAGCTTGCTGACCTTGCTTGTGTTCGCCACGCTGGCAGGGCTGACCTGGCTGTGTGCCGCCGCACCGGACTGGCACGCCTTGCTGACGCCGGTGCTGATGGCATGCCTGGTGCTGGGCGGCATCTGCACGTCAGCCTGGCATGGCGTGGCCTTCACCGAGCTGGCGACGATCGCGGGCGCCAGCCGCGCAGGCACCGCGCTCGGGCTGGGCAATACCTTTGCGTTTTCGGGCTTTTTCCTGGTGCCGCTGGCGATCCCGGCGATGGCCGCCGGCTATGGCTGGGCGGCCGTGTGGCTGGCGGCCAGCGTCAGCGCGCTATTGGCGCTGCCCTTGTTTGCTCGTCAGGCTCGCGCCTGACGACAACCGCCCGTGGCGTTCAGCGCAGCAATTTGCGCATTTCCACGTGAGCAATGCCGGCCTCTTCAAATTCCTCGCCGACCTGCTCGAAGCCCACACGCGCGTAGAACGGTGCCGCATAGCGCTGCGCATTGAGCACCAGCTCAGGGTAGCCAAGCTCCGCGGCCTTGGCCATCAGCGCATCCAGCACCATGGCGCCGACGCCGCTGCCACGCGCGGGCTTGAGCACCGCCATGCGGCCGATGTGGCCATCCGGCAGCAGGCGGCCTGTGGCCAGCGCGCTGCCGTCCTCGGCCAGCGCCAGGGCGTGCCAGCTCGGCTCATCCCATTCATCCCATTCCAGCTCCACCGGCACGCCCTGTTCTTCGACGAAGACGGCATAGCGGATGGCGCGCGCAGTATCGCGGGCTTCGGACCAGGGGGCGAGGCGGATGGTGATCGTCATGGTTGTTCGGTGCGCAAAGCGCAAGGCGGTGAAAAAACGGCCAGAGGGGCGGCCGTCATGATACTCCGGCCACGGCGCCGGCAACCGATGCCGACCACTGCTGCAATGCAGCATTAAGGAAAGGGATAGGGGTAGGGGTAATTCCCGATCCGCATTCTTCCCGGAAAATTTGTATGATGACCATATTACCTAATCACCTGAGGCCTCCCGTGTTCCAGAAAGTCCCGGCCCGAGCCCTGACAGACACCGTTGCTGAGCAACTGCTGGAGAAGATCGAAAGCGGCGCTTTCGGCCGCGGCGACAAGCTGCCCACGGAGGCGGTACTGTCCGAGGAGTTCGGCGTCAGCCGCACCGTGATCCGCGAAGCCATCGCCCGGCTGCGCCACGAAGGCGTGGTGGAGTCGCGCCAGGGCAGCGGCGTGTTCGTCACCGAGCAGGCCGGCATCCGGCCGCTGCGGATCGACTACACCGATGTGGCCACGCTCGAATCGGTGCTGCAGATCGTGGAACTGCGCCGGGCCATCGAGGCCGAGGTGGCCGCACAGGCTGCGCGCGAGCGCACCGATGCCAGCATGATGGCCATCGACGCCGCGCTGGCGCGCATCGACGCCGAGGAATCCGCCGGCGGCGATGGCGTGGCGGCCGACGTGGCCTTTCACCGGACCATCGCCGAAGCCACCGGCAACCCGTTTTTTCTCAAGACGCTGGCGTTCCTGAGCCAGTACCTGGAAACCGCCACCCGCGTGACCCGTACCAACGAGGCACGCCGGGCGGACTTCTCGCGCCAGGTGCGCGAGGAACACCAGGCCATCGTGGCCGCCATCCGCGCCGGCGACGCGCTGGCCGCGCGCAACGCGGCCGAGACCCATATGTACAACGCGGCGCGGCGCCTGTCCCATGGCGGGCAGCCCGAGACCGCCACCGACCTTGCCGACGCGCCCGCGCGCGGCCTTTCCCACTGATCGACTGATCCGCTGATCACAGCCCCCTGGCAGGAGTCTTCATGAGCAAATCAATTGGCGTCATCGGCCTCGGCGCGATGGGCAACGGCGTAGCGCACAGCCTGCTGCGCGCCGGCTTCAAGGTACATGCCTGCGACCTGCGGCCCGACGTGCTGCAGCGCTTTGCCGACGCGGGGGGCATCCCCTGCGCCAGCCCGGCCGAGCTCGGCGGCAAATGCGATGTGGTGGTTACGCTGGTGGTCAACGCCGCGCAGACCGAGGCCGTGCTGTTCGGCGAACAAGGCGCGGCAAGCGGCCTGCGCCCCGGCACGCTGGTGATCGCCAGCGCGACGGTGCCGCCGAGCTTCGCCGAGGCACTGGGCAAGCGGCTGGGCGAGCGCGGCATCCTGCTGCTGGACGCACCGGTCTCCGGTGGCGCCGCCCGCGCCGCCAGCGGCGAAATGACCATGATGACTTCTGGCCCGGCCGAGGCCTATGCGCTGGCCGAGGACGTGCTGGCCGCCATGGCCGGCAAGGTCTACCGCCTGGGCGACGCGCATGGCGCCGGCTCCAAGGTGAAGATCATCAACCAGCTGTTGGCTGGCGTGCATATCGCCGCAGCGGCAGAAGCCATGGCGCTGGGTCTGCGTGAAGGCGTGGATGCCGATGCCCTGTATGAAGTCATCACCCACAGCGCGGGCAATTCGTGGATGTTCGAGAACCGCGTGCCGCATATCCTGTCGGGAGACTACACGCCGCTGTCCGCGGTCGATATCTTCGTCAAGGACCTCGGCCTGGTGCTCGATACCGCGCGCACCAGCAAGTTCCCGCTGCCGCTGTCGGCCGCGGCGCACCAGATGTTCATGATGGCATCCAGCGCGGGACACGGCGGCGAGGACGATTCCGCCGTGATCAAGATATTTCCCGGCATCGAGCTGCCGGCGAAAAAGGCTGAGTGAGGCAAGCCAGCATGACTGCACAGAACCCTTCCTCGCGCGCCTTGCTTGGCTGCATCGCCGACGACTTCACCGGCGCCACCGACCTGGCCAACACGCTGGTGCGTAACGGCATGCGCACCGTGCAGGCCATCGGCGTGCCGGCGGGCGGCGCGGCGCTGCCCGGCGTGGAGCAGGCCGATGCGCTGGTGGTCGCGCTCAAGTCGCGCACCATCCCGGCGGCCGATGCCATCGCGCAATCGCTGGCTGCGCTGCGCTGGTTGCAAGCCCAGGGCTGCCGCCAGTTCTTTTTCAAGTACTGCTCGACCTTCGACTCCACCGATGCCGGCAATATCGGCCCGGTGACCGAGGCTCTGCTGGCGGCGCTCGGCAGCGACTTCACCATCGCCTGCCCGGCATTCCCGGAGAACGGCCGCACCATCTTCCGCGGGCACCTGTTCGTGGGCGATGTCCTGCTCAATGAGTCGGGCATGGAGAACCACCCGCTCACGCCAATGCATGACGCCAACCTGGTCCGCGTGCTGCAGCGCCAGAGCCAGGCCAAGGTGGGCCTGCTGCGCTACGACGCCGTGGCGCGCGGCAGCGACGCGGCCCGCCAGGCCATGGCCACCTTGCGCGGCGATGGCGTGAAACTGGCGATTGCCGACGCCGTAAGCGATGCCGACCTGCATACGCTGGGCGAGGCGTGCGCTGACCTGCCGTTGCTCACCGGCGGCTCGGGCCTGGCGCTCGGCCTGCCCGCCAACTTCCGCCGCGCCGGCTCGCTGCCGCAACGCGCGGATGCCGACAGCGTGGCGCCGGTGGCCGGGCCGGCCGTGGTGCTGGCCGGCAGCGCGTCCAAGGCGACCAATGCGCAGGTGGCGCAATGGCTCGTGGCCAAGCGCCCCGCCCTGCGCATCGACCCGCTCGCGCTGGCGCAAGGCGCGCCCGTGGTTGAACAGGCGCTGGCCCTGGCGGGCGCCCATGCGCAGCCGGTGCTGTTCTACGCCACCACCACGCCGGAGGAGGTCAAATCGGTACAGGCCGCCCTCGGCGTGGAGCGCGCCGGCCATCTGGTCGAGCAGGCACTGGCGGACATCGCCGCCGCGCTCAAAGCACGCGGCACGCGCCGCTTCGTGGTGGCCGGCGGCGAAACCTCGGGCGCGGTGGTGCAGGCGCTGGGCGTGCAAGCGCTGCGCATCGGCACGCAGATCGCGCCGGGCGTGCCCGCCACCGTCACGCTGCAAGCGCAGCCGCTGGCGCTGGCGCTCAAGTCAGGCAATTTTGGCGGCGTGGACTTCTTTGACGAAGCGCTGCGCCAGCTTGGAGGGCAAGCATGAGCACCGAAGCCAGCCTGCGCGAAGAAATCTGCCGCATCGGCGCCAGCCTCTACCAGCGTGGCTACACCGTCGGCAGCGCCGGCAATATCAGCGCGCGCATGGAGGACGGCTGGCTGATCACGCCGACCGATGCCTGCCTGGGCATGCTGGACCCGGCCGCCATCGCGAAGGTGGACAGCGGCGGCAACTGGGTGGCCGGCGACAAGCCGTCCAAGACGCTGACCCTGCACCGCGCCGTCTACGACAACAACCCCCAGGCCCATGGCGTGGTGCATACGCACTCCACCCACCTGGTGGCGCTGAGCCTGGCGGGCGCCTGGCGGCCGGACGATGTGCTGCCGCCGATCACACCTTACTACGTGATGAAAGTCGGGCATATTCCGCTGATTCCCTACCATCGCCCGGGCGACCCGGCGGTGGCGGCGCGCGTTGCGCAGCTTGCCGCCGAAGTGCGTGGCGTGCTGCTCGCGCGTCTTGGTCCGGTGGTGTGGGAGGCCACCGTCTCGCGCGCCGCCTTCGCGCTCGAGGAACTTGAAGAAACCGCCAGGCTCTGGCTGATGCTCAAGGACAAGCCTGACCCGCTCGACGAGCAGGCGCTCGCCGAACTGCGCGATACGTTCAAAGCGCGCTGGTAGGGACCGCGCGCGCAGGTACGAGAAAGCCCTAGCAACAAAAGCACAAGCAAAGCAGAACCGCCCGCCGCACGCCCTCGCTAACGCCTGGGCCGCGGCAAGGGCAGCGTTCGCCCCCGGTTTGCCGCTAACAACGGGAATCAAACCGGAACCAAGCCGATATACGGAGACAACCATGCATACATCCACCAAGGCCGCGCTAGCCGGCGCCGGCCAAGACATCGACCGCGACATCGAGAAACGCGCTTACAGCAAGGTGTTCTGGCGCATCATGCCGTTCCTGATGCTGTGCTACGTCATTGCTTACCTGGATCGCGTCAACGTGGGCTTCGCCAAGCTGCAGATGGCGCAGGACCTGGCGTTTTCCGAAACCGTGTTCGGCCTTGGCGCCGGGCTGTTCTTCATCGGCTACTTCCTGTTCGAAGTCCCCAGCAACCTGCTGATGCACAAGCTCGGCGCGCGCGTCTGGATCGCGCGGATCATGATCACGTGGGGCATCATCTCGGCGCTGTTCGTCTTCGTGAAGACGCCCACCACCTTCTACATCATGCGCTTCCTGCTCGGCCTGGCCGAGGCGGGTTTCTATCCGGGCGTGATCCTCTACCTGACCTACTGGTATCCCGCCAACCGGCGCGCCAAGATGATCGCGCTGTTCATGTCGGGCATCCCGGTGGCAGGCATGCTCGGCAACCCGCTGTCGGGCTGGATCATGGACGCCTTCCATGACTACGGCGGCATGCGCGGCTGGCAATGGATGTTCCTGATCGAGGCCCTGCCCGCACTGCTGATCGGCATCGTCACCGTGTTCGTGCTCAAGAACGGCATCGACCAGGCGCCGTGGCTGGACGCCAACGAGAAGCGCGTGCTCAAACGCAATATCGAGGAAGACGCGCGCCAGGCCGGCGCCTCGGGCACCGGCCACTCGCTCGGCGCCGTGTTCAAGGACAGCCGCGTCTGGTGGATGTGCATGATCTACTTCTGCTTTGTCACCGGGCAATATGCGCTGACGTTCTGGATGCCCACGCTGGTCAAGACCAGCGGCGTTACCGGCAACCTGAATATCGGCCTGCTCAGCGCAATTCCCTTTATCTGCGCCATCGTGGTGATGAACTTCCTCGGCCACAGCGCCGACGCCCGCCGCGAGCGCCGCTGGCACCTGATCGTGCCGGCGCTGATGGGCGCCGTGGGCTTTGCCATTGCCGCGTCGTTTACCCACAATACCGTGGTGGCCATCGCCGCGCTGTCGCTCGCCGCCGCCGGCGTGCTGACCTGCGCCCCGCTGTTCTGGTCGCTGCCCACCGCCTTCCTGTCCGGGCTGGCCGCTGCCTCGGGCATTGCGGTGGTGAATTCGGTGGGCAACCTGGCGGGCTTTGTGGCACCGTACATGGTGGGCTACCTGACCGATCTCACCCACAGCACGCAGTCGAGCATGTATGTGCTGTCGGGCATGCTGGTGCTCGGGGCCGGACTGGTCTGGCTCACGCCGGCCAAGCTGGTCAACCGGTAGGCCAAGAACGCAAGAACACAAAAACAACACATTTCTCCTGGAGCACCGCATGCCGCGTTTTGCCGCCAACCTGTCGATGATGTACACCGAGCACGCCTTCCTGGATCGCTTCGCCGCCGCGGCGGCGGACGGTTTCAAGGCCGTGGAGTATCTCTTCCCGTACGAGCACACTGCCGCGGATATCCGCGCACGGCTCGATGCCAACGGCCTGACGCAGGCGCTGTTCAACGCGCCGCCGGGCGACTGGGCCGCCGGCGAGCGCGGCATGGCCGCCCTGCCCGGGCGCCAGGCCGAGTTCCGCGACGCGTTCGGCCGCGCGCTGGAATACGCTGCCGTGATCGGCAATGACAAGATCCACGTGATGGCCGGCCTGGTGCCGGCCGGCGCGGACCACGGGCGTCATCGCGCCTGCTACCTGGAAAACCTGGCGCATGCCGCGCAGGCTGCGGCGGCACAGGGCATCACGGTCCTGATCGAGCCGATCAACGGACGCGACATGCCGGGCTACTTCCTCAATCGCCAGGACGACGGCCAGGCCATTTGCAAGGAAGTGGGCGCGGCCAACCTGAAGGTGCAGTTCGACTGCTACCACTGCCAGATCGTGGAAGGCGACCTTACCGTCAAGCTCAAGCGCGACTTTGCCGGCATCGGCCACATTCAGATTGCCGGCGTGCCAGAGCGCCACGAGCCAGACCTGGGCGAGCTGAACTACCCGTACCTGTTCGACGTGATCGATGGCCTTGGCTATGACGGCTGGATCGGCTGCGAGTATCGTCCGCGCGCCGGTACCTCGGCGGGTCTGGGCTGGCTCAAGCCTTACTGGAAGGCCTGAGCAGCCGCTGTCTCCATGCCGCCCACGGCGGCACAACCGGAAAACGAACATGCAAGTACTGATCACCGGCGGGGCCGGGTTTCTCGGCCTGCAACTGGCCCGCCAACTACTAAAGCGCGGCACCCTGGACATCGACGGCAAGCCCGTCGCCATCGCGGGCCTGACGCTGCTCGACGTGGTAGCGCCGCCTGCGCTGAACGACGCGCGCGTACGCGTGGTCACCGGCGACCTGTCGGATCCCGCCGTGCTGGCGCAGGCCGTCGATGAACACACCAGCGCGGTGTTCCACCTGGCGGCGGTGGTCAGTGGCCAGGCCGAGGCAGATTTTGACCTGGGCATGCGCGTGAACCTGGATGCCGCGCGCGCGTTGCTGGAAACCTGCCGGGCGCTTCATGTGAAACATGGCAGCCGGCCACGCGTGGTGTTCACCAGTTCGGTGGCGGTGTACGGCGGCACCCTGCCCGCTGTGGTGCAGGACGATACCGCGCTCAATCCGCAATCCTCCTACGGCGCGCAGAAGGCCATCGGCGAGTTGCTGCTGTCGGACTACAGCCGCCGCGGCTTTGTCGACGGCCGCGTGCTGCGCCTGCCGACCATCAGCGTGCGGCCAGGCAAGCCCAATGCCGCGGCTTCGTCGTTCGCCAGCGGCATCATCCGCGAGCCACTGGCAGGCGTTGCCGCCAATTGCCCGGTCGCGCCGGAAACGCCGCTGTGGCTGCTGTCCCCGCGCGGGGCGATTGCCGCGCTGGCGCGGGGCATGGAGATCGATGGCGCCAAGCTTGGCGAACGCCGCACGGTGAACCTGCCCGGCTTGTCGGTCACGCCCAAGGAGATGGTGGCGGCGTTGCGGCGGGTGGCCGGCGACGCCGTGGCGGATCGCGTGAGCTGGGAGCGCGAGGCGCGCATCGAGAATATCGTCGGCACGTGGCCTGCCGCGTGGAATACGGAGCGCGCGCTGGCGCTGGGGTTCCAGGGCGACGAGGATTTCGATGCGGTGATCCGGGCTTATATCGAGGATGCGGGCATAGCGGCGCGCTGAACCCGCAGACGCGTCCTGGCGGCGCTGGCTTGCAAGCAGGCCGACGCCGCCGCACCTGACACCATGAAAGCCGGACAGCTCAAGCGTGCGGCTTCACCACTTCATACGCCGTGATCGTTTCCCGCACCGGACCCGGAATCGGCGCCGACTTCTGCGTAGCGGGATCCGCGCAGACATAGACGATCTCGCCCGTGACCAGGTGCTCGTCGCCACGGTACATCTCCACGCGGAACAACATGCTGGAGCGGCCCAGGCGCGCAATCCGCCCCCGGATCTCCAGCATGTCGTCAAAGCGCGCCGACGCGTGATACTCCAGCGTGGATTTCACCACGAAGATATCCACGCCGTGCGCGTGCAGCACATCCTCCGGATACCGGATCCCCACCGCCCGCCAGTACTCCGTCACGCAGATATCGCAGTAGGTCAGGTAGTGCGCGTTGAACACGATCGACTGCGGATCCACTTCGGCCCAACGCACGCGCAGCGGCATGCTGTGACGGAAATCTTCCTTCGCCATGTCGGCGTCCCCCCTTGATTGCCGGCCGGATATCGGCCTGATATCGGCCTGATAGGAAAACGGCGCCGGCCCCGGACAGGGCGGCGCCGGCATAAAGCGGCTAAACCGGGCTTATTGCGGCTTGTTCAGCCCCAGCTTGTCGATGATGGCCTTTTCCTTCTTGACCGTATCGGCGGCGAAGTGCGCGTATTGCTCGCTGCTCATATAGAACGGCTCCATGTCGAACTTGGCCAGCGCATCGCGATAGTTCTGCATTTCCATGGCCTTCTTGAAGCCGTCATGCAGCTTCTTGACGATCTTCGGATCGGTGCCCTTGGGTGCCACCACGCCGAACGGCGAGGTCTGCACGATGCCCAGGCCCAGCTCCTTCAACGTCGGCACATTGGGGAAGCGCGCCGAGCGCTTCTCGCCCCAGGTCGACAGCAGGCGCAGCTTGCCGGACTCCACGTACGGTGCCCAGGCCGGGGTGTCCGCCACCGACATCACGTGCCCGCCCAGCAGGGCCTGCATCGATTCCGAGTTGCCCTTGTACGGAATATGCGAGAACTGCACGTTCTGCTTCATGGCCAGCTCTTCCATGGTCAGGTGCAGCGTGGTCATCGAGCCCGGCGAGCCGTAGGTCAGGCGGCCCGGGTTGGCCTTGGCGTAGGCGATGTAGTCCTGCATGGTCTTGATCGGCGAATCCGCCGGCACAACCAGGCCAAACGAGTACCCGGCCAGGTTGATCACGTACGACAAGTCCTTGACCGGATCCCAGTTGATCTTGGTGGTGTACGGCAGGCGGTAGACCGGCATGGCGACCTGCGCCAGCGTGTAGCCGTCCGGCTGGGTCGATTGCATCAGCTGGGCGGGCAATACGCCGCCCGCGCCAGGCTTGTTCTCGATGATCACCGGCTGGCCGAGGATCTTGGAAGCGTTTTCCGCCAGCACGCGGAACGGCAGGTCGGTGGAACCGCCCGCGGTATAGCCGATGATCAGGCGAATCGGCCGTTGCGGGAAATTGTCCGCCTGCGCCAGGGCCGGCGCGCTGGCCAGCCCCAGGGTAGCCGCGGTGGCGGCGAGCGCGCCCGCATGGGCGAGGAAATGGCGGCGTTGCATGAGTCTGTGTCTCCTTTTGCTACTGCTACAAGTAATGCACTACACGTAAAGCCAATGAAACCCGGGGTTCTGCGACCGCTTCGATCTGGCTGCCGGCCCCTGCCGGCGAGTCCCGCTCAGCCGTCGAAAGCAGCACGCAAGGCGGCGACCGCGTCGCCATGGGCGGCGGCCACCGCCGGGACAAAGCGTCCCAGCTTGAAAAAATCGTGGATCATGCCCTGGTAGTCGGCCAATTGCGCCGGGACGCCCGCGGCGCGCAGCTTGGCCGCGTAGGCCACGCCTTCATCGTGCAGCGGATCGTAGCCCGCCACGGCGATCCAGGCCGGGCAGCAGCCGCGCACGTCGGCACCCGTGCCACCACCGTCCAGCGGGGCAAAACGCCAGTCGTCGCGGCTGGTTTCGCTGTCCAGGTATTGCGAGAAAAACCACTGGATCATCGGCGCGGTCAGCAGATAGCCATCGGCCAGCGCGCGATGCGAAGGCGTGTCCTGGCGGGCGCAGGTGCCAGGATAGATCAGCATCTGCAGGACAGGCTCCAGGCCCAGATCGCGCGCGTGCACGGCGCAGGCGCTGGCCAGGGTGCCGCCCGCGCTGTCGCCGCCCAGGGCGATACGGCTGGCATCGGCGCCCAGGCGCGCGGCTTCGGCGAAGACCCACGCCATGACATCGAACGCATCGTTCGCCGCATGGGGAAACTTCCACTGCGGGCCAAGCCGGTAGTCCACCGACAGCACCATGCAATCGGCCTGCATGCACAGCAGCCGGCTCAGGGGATCGTGCGAGTTGACGCTGCCCACCGTGAAGCCGCCACCATGGAAGTACACCAGCAAGGGCAACGGCTCGGCCCAGCTGGCCTCGCGCGGCGCATACAGCCGCACCGGGATGTCGTAGCCATCGCGCGCGGCTACCGTCAGGTTTTCCACGCTGTGCACGGGCAGCGGCGCGATATCCATGATGGGCGCGCTCTTTTCGTACGCGGTCTTGGCGTCGGCGGGGTCCAGTTCGTGGATGGACGGACGCTTCACGCGCCCGATCAGCTCCAGCAACGCCGCCACCTGCGGGTCGAGCGGCACCGGCGGCATGCCGGGCAAGGCAGGCACGGGCCAGGCGGACGCAGCGGTGGAATCAGGCGGGACAGCGGACATGGACACTCAGAATCAGTAGCGACGAACCTTCGGCAGCAGCCGAATCTCCAGTGGCGTCAGCGCCACTGGCGTTCGAATTGTGAACGATCGTTCGATTTTAGTATGATTCCAGATGTTTCTGCAGCAAAGCATATGAAATTTCCCTGGGGCTGGTCAGGGCGGCAGGTTTTGCGCGATCATCGACCATCGTCAGAAAAGCCAGAAGCCAGAAGCCAGAAGCCAGAAGAAATGGAAAACCCTCACCGACGGAGACAGCATAGATGGCCTTCATTTATTACCTGACCCACATTCACCTGGATTTCGGCACCATCAGCCAGCTCAAGGCAGAGTGCGAGCGCATCGGCATCCGGCGCCCGCTGGTCGTCACCGATAAAGGCGTGGTTGCCGCCGGGGTGGCCCAACAGGCCATCGTGGCCCTGGGCGGCCTGCCGCACGAGATCTTCGACGAAACCCCTTCCAACCCGACCGAAGCCATGGTCAAGAAAGCCGCGGCGCAGTATCGGGATAGCGGCTGCGACGGGCTGATCGCGGTCGGCGGCGGCTCCTCCATCGACCTGGCCAAGGGCATCGCCATCCTCGCCACCCATCCCGGCGAGCTGACCACCTACGCCACCATCGAAGGCGGCAGTGCCAGGATCACCGAGCGCGCCGCGCCGCTGATCGCCGTGCCGACCACCTCGGGCACCGGCAGCGAGGTGGCGCGCGGCGCCATCATCATCCTGGAGGATGGTCGCAAGCTCGGCTTCCACTCCTGGCACCTGTTGCCGAAATCCGCCATATGCGACCCGGGCCTCACGCTCGGCCTGCCGGCCGGCCTGACCGCCGCCACCGGCATGGACGCCATCGCGCATTGCGTGGAAACCTTCCTGGCGCCCGCTTTCAACCCGCCCGCCGATGGCATCGCCCTGGACGGCCTGGAGCGCGGCTGGAAGCATATCGAACGCGCCACCCGCGACGGCCAGGACCGCGACGCGCGCCTGAACATGATGAGCGCCTCCATGCAGGGCGCCATGGCATTCCAGAAGGGACTAGGCTGCGTGCATTCGCTATCGCACCCGCTCGGCGGCCTCAAGGTGGATGGCAAGACCGGCCTGCACCACGGCACCCTGAATGCGGTGGTGATGCCGGCGGTGCTGCGCTTCAACGCCGACGCGCCCAGCGTGGTGCGCGACAACCGCTACGCCCGCCTGCGCCACGCCATGGGCCTGCCCCAGGACGCCGACCTGGCCCAGGCCGTGCACGACATGACCGCGCGCCTCGGGCTGCCCACCGGTCTGCGCCAGATGGGTGTCACCGAAGACATGTTCGACAAGGTGATCGCCGGTGCACTGGTCGACCATTGCCACAAGACCAACCCGAAAGAGGCCAGCGCCGCGGATTATCGGCGTATGCTGGCGGAATCCATGTAAGTGCCGCGGCGGGCCAGCAGCACAGGTGCGCGCAACAGCCGGGGCGATCCAGCTTTACCACCCAGCACGGAGAAGAGGTCATGACAGGGGAACACCTGCAGGTCTTGCACGGAGACATCACCCGCATGGAAGTCGACGCCATCGTCAATGCCGCCAATAGCGGCTTGCTCGGTGGCGGCGGTGTCGACGGCGCCATCCACGGCGCTGGCGGTCCCGCCATCATGGCCGCCTGTCGCGGCATTCGCGAAACCAAGGGCGGCTGCCCCACCGGCCAGGCGGTGATCACCACCGGTGGCCTGCTGCCCGCGCCTTACGTCATCCACGCGGTCGGCCCGGTCTGGCAAGGGGGCGACCACGGCGAGGACGCCCTCCTTGCCAGCGCCTACCAGGCCAGCATCGCGCTAGCCGCGCAGCACAAGCTGCGCACCATCGCCTTTCCCAATATCAGCACCGGCATCTACGGTTTCCCGCGCGAGCGCGCCGTGGATATTGCCATCGAGGCCGTACGCAAGGCCCTGGTGGCCGCACCTACCATCGAGCAGGTCAGTTTTGTCTGCTTCGATGACGAGAATTACCGGTTGTATCGGCACAGGTTGAGTTGAATGGCTGACGGGAAATCGGCATTCTCCTGCGATTTCCCGTTTTGCTGTTTTGCTGTTTTTCTTCGCTGTCGCCGCCCTCTTTCCGGGTGTTCTCTTCTTCGCCTGCCACTTCAGGCTTTCCCGCGAGAGACGTTACCGTACTCAGGCAGCATCCAATTCGATATGCACACGCCGGCCAAGGGCGGTAGCGATATTCACCAGCGCGTCAAGGGAGAACCGGGATACGCGCCCACGCAGCAGGTCATTGATCCGCGGTTGGGTAACACCACAATGGCTGGCCGCATCGGCCTGTTTCCAGTCATTGGACTTGATGATAGCCGCGATTTGTTGCATCAATTCCGCCCGCGCGCGGAGATTGGCGGCTTGTTCCGGGGTGTCCGCAATGGCATCCCATACGCTGTTAAAAGTTTCGATGTCAGTCATTTGGCACCTCTCATGAGCTCCATGTACCGGATCCTGGCTAGATCGATATCGCGCTGCGACGTGGCCTGTGTTTTCTTCTGGAAGGCATGCAGTACGTAGACCGCGTCGGCCAACCTCGCCGTGTAGACCACACGATAGGTTCCTGAATCGTCCCACACGCGAATCTCTTCTACACCCTTGCCAATGTCGGGCATGGGCTTGAAGTCGTCTGGCTGCTGCCCACGCTGGACCTTGTCCAGTTGGTAGCCGGCATCTTGCCTGGCAGGCTCCGGGAACTCTCGCAAGGACTTGAGCGAGTTTCCGAGGAATCGGATTAGCTTCATCGCTCAAATATACTGATTTGGATATAAAAAAACAAGTCCTTTGCGACAACGC